>JBGUGY010000274.1:0-8499 GCA_045111775.1 Bacteroidaceae bacterium
CCGTCTATGGTTGTTTCGTCGTTAAGAATCTGCGCATGCTGCTTCTTTACGTCGAGCGGAATAATTGAGACATCGCTCTTTAGTTTGCGACTGCCAAGGTCGTAGAGGTTGTAAAGTGCATTGAACGAGATGCCTTCCTTATCGCGGTTGATGGCTGTGGTTAGAAATACGTCATCGCCCGAAATCTTCTTGCCGTTGAGGTTGGCAACGCTCTGCCCGAAATAAGAAGCGAAGGCGTTTGAAAGGCAATGGGCATGACTGCACGAGTAGGCAACGAGTCCGTGTTTGTGTTTCTCTTCCAGACTCTCCTCAATATCGTCTGAGACGAAGAACAGTTCGCGCAACTTCTTCTTTGAAAGTTTATGATGTGCAAAATACTGAGCCGCCTCGCCCTGACGTGCCGTAACTGGCAGAATGGCATACTGTCCGAACCAGATGGTGTGGTCGTCGTTCTCGTCTTTGAAAACCGAGAAGTTGATGTCCGCCTTCGTGCCCGGAGCGGCAATGGCAATATGCATTCGTGAGTCTACTTTGTTATATTCTGTTATCCACTTCTCTACCAGCCCCTTTGCAAAGCGCGGAGCCCTGATAGAATATATGCCTTCGCTTACCTGTTGCGCCCACACGCTTGTTGTTGTCAGCAGCATTAGTGCCACAAGGGTTAATAGATTTGAATTCTTCATCATATTACACTGTATTTATTAAACTTTAAATCACAGTGCAAAAGTACGGTATTTGCATAACTCCCACAATCTCATCATGTTGGCATTTTTAATACCATGAATGTGGTATGTTTTTCGGCTTTTCGTAATATGATTTGGCTATCTGCTGCAAAAAGCGGGTGGAGACGGAACAAAAAAAGCGGGGCAAACAAATCACTTTGTCAGCCCCGCCAAATAAAGTATAGTTGTTTTTAAATCAGAGTCTTACCTCAGGAACCACCTGTCCGTCGAGCAGACTGATGGTGCGCTGTGCATATCCGGCATCGCGCTCAGAGTGCGTAACCATAACGATGGTTGTGCCCTCTTGGTTAAGTTCGGTAAGGAGCTGCATAACCTCAAGTCCGTTCTTTGAGTCGAGGTTTCCGGTAGGCTCATCGGCCAGAATCAGCTTCGGGTTCATGACCACGGCGCGGGCAATGGCAACGCGCTGCTGCTGACCGCCCGACAGCTGCTGCGGAAAATGATGTGCGCGGTGGCTTATCGCCATTCGGCGCAGAACCTCGTCTACGCGCTGCTTGCGCTCTTTCTTCGGAACGCCGAGATAAGTGAGCGGAAGCTCCACGTTCTCCTCAACGTTAAGTTCGTCTATAAGATTGAAACTCTGGAAGATGAAACCAATCTGACCCTTTCTAACCTTGGTGCGCTGGCTCTCTTTTAGCGAGCCTACCTCCTGACCGTCGAGCAGATACTGTCCGCTGGTAGGATTGTCGAGCAAGCCGAGGATGTTGAGCAATGTTGACTTTCCACATCCCGAAGGACCCATGATTGCCACAAACTCGCCTTTCTTTACTTCGAGCGATACGCCGCCCAATGCTACGGTTTCCACCTCTTCTGTGCGGAAAACCTTCTGAATGTTTTCTAAATGTATCATAAGATTATTCGATTATTTTACAAATTATTATTTCACTATTTATTCGTTCTTGAGATAATCAACAGGATTGCCAACTGCCACACGATAGCAGCCTATGCAAACCACCGAGAGAATAACCGCCACTACTGCCAGAGCGCAGAGCACGAAGAGTATTGGCGACAGAACAGCCTTCTCGCAGAACTGCTCTAACCATAAGCGCGACACATACCAGCCACCAACGGCACCGACAACAACAGCCGGCAAAGCCAAGCGCAGAATATCGCGGATAAAGAGCCGCAGCACATCGACGATTTGGGCACCATTCACCTTGCGGACGGCAATCTCCTTCTGTCGGCGTGCCATCTCGCCAGTAAGATAACCAACAAGTCCAATCAGGGCGATAATCAACGCCACCAGCCCACCAATCATCACGGTACTGCGGAAACGCTGCGCATCGGTGTAGAGCTGCGTCATCAGCATGGAATATGGACGTATGGCTATATCGGGATTATCGGGAATGAGTTCGTGCAAGCGTTTGTTGGCGGCATCGAGCGCATCCATATCATTGAAACGTACGGTGATATGGTGGGCGTGCTTCATACTACGGTCGTAGAAGCAGATGCTTGGGCGGGTATCGGGATTAGTGATACTGCCTATGCGCGGATCGTCGAACACTCCAACGATGGTGTAAGGTCCGCTGTAAGACGTGCAGATGACCTGCTTGCCAACAGCCTGATCCCAGCCAGCCAGTTGCTTCATCTTCTCCTCGAACTTACGACTTACCATCGCCTCGCGCATGGTGTCGGTCTGCTCGGTAAACGTGCGACCGGCAATCACGGGGATGCCCATCACGTCGAAGTAACCGTCGCCCACATCAAACAGGTCGGCAACATTCATGTACTCTTTGACATCGCCGGGCAGGAGGATATTATCGCCACTCTGTCTCTCGGGCAAGTAGGCATAAGATGTTGTAATACCTTTAACACCCGACATTTTCTTGAGTTCGGAAACAACAAGTCGTGTCTGCGGCAGCGAGAGCTCACGGGTATCTAAATCTGCCAAGGTAGAATAGTCGTAACCGGGATTATCGTTCACCATAAGCTGATACTGGCGACCTACCACCAGCAACAGAACGAAAAGGAAGGTTGCCGAAGCAAACTGCAAGCCTAACAACATCATCTTCCACGAACGGTGAGAATGATTGTAATGCTTAAAGGCGGCGGTCATAGGAATGTGGGTGTAAGCCCATCCCGGAATCACTCCTGTGATAATAAACACCACCAAACAGGTAAGGGCGATGAACCATATATTATTGCCTGTAGTAAGAATAACCAAGAGAGGCATACCTGTGAGTTCATTGATGGTATCTTGGAAGATGAACAGCAATATGCCTGCCAGCACCAATGACAGCAGCAGATGAACAACACTCTCGACCATCACGCGACCGTAGATGTTATGAGCCTCAGCGCCATAGCAACGGTGCACAGCCATCTCGCGAGCCCTAAGACTGATGCCACCAACCACCAGCAACAGATAGTTCATTACAGCACAGCCAATAAGCACCACAGCCAGCAACGATACAATCCATATCATACGGCGTGTGGCATCGTCATGTGTGTGATCGTCTGCCAACGGGCGCAGCGAGTAGTCAAAATCAGTACCAGCCTTTTTCAGTTCGTCGACAGGCAGATTGTCGTGTTTCATCTTCTGAATCTGCTGTTTCAGGTCGTCGGGGGTGATGCCTTTGGCAAGACGCACATAGCCCAAATAGCGGTCGTTACCCACCCAGTTTTCGCGTCCATCCCAAGTTACCTGTGGAAGTGTTGACATCGATACCAGCACCTCCAAGTCGTGAAGTCGGCTATTTAGCGGAATATCCTCGTAGACACCACCAATAGTCAATGCCAGATTGCCACGTTTGTTGTAGTAAACCTTCTTGCCAACCACATCGCCACCCATTTTCTCTGCCATAGACTGAGGAATCATGCAGTAATTAGACTGACTGAGTACCTTCTTTGGATTGCCTGCCAGAATACGGAAGGGAAACACATCGAAGAAGCAACTGTCGGCAAAGAAGAAGTTGGTGCGAATGCGCTTGTCGTCTTCGGTAACCAGTGGCAAGTCCCAGCCAATGCCAGTGTAGCGTGTGGCAGCCTCAATCTGCGGGCAGTAGCGTTTCATTCCGTGGGCAACAGCACCCGATACCTGTGCGAAATGCTGATACTCGCCATCGCGAATCACTTCTTCGTAAACCACATAGATGCGGTCGCTCGTATCAAAGTACTTATCCCACGACTGCTCAAAACCAGCCTTGCCTATCAATACAATACCGGTAGCCAGACCAACTGCCAGACAAAGAATCTTTATCCAATTGTGCTGACCACGCTGATTGAGAGATTGTAATACGTTCATATTCGATATTTTCTGTTAATCGTTTTTTATCAGTACCCCTACGGAAAGGAGCACCATGACGAATGGTGAGGCGCAGGTTGCCGCAAGCATCCACGGATTCAGCGAGACGCGATAACGTGAGCAATGCTGACATTCGCCATCGCGAGTCACATCTTCGCAAAGCACACTGACGTAGTTGCTTGTATCAAGGAACTTATCCAACGACTGTTCGAAACCTGTCTTGCCTATCCATGCAATACCAATAGCCAGACCTACCGCCAGACAAAGAACATTAATCCAGTTGTGCCGACCATGCTGATTGAGAGATTGTAACGCCTTCATAATTTGATATGTTTTTATTTATGCTGCAAGAATACGGCTATTTACCTATATCTGCAAGCTTTTTTCACGAGCCAGAGGCGGTATGTCTAAACTTTATACAATTCTGTGTATGATTTTTTTACACTCGCCGTCTGTTACTCTGTCTTTATGCTCTCTACAGGGTTAGTGCACACGGCTTTTACAATCTGTATTCCTACGGAGAGAACAGCCACAACGAGGGCAAAGGCGCAGGTTGCCGCAAATATCCACGGACTGAGCGCGATGCGATAGCTGAAGTTGGAGAGCCAATCGTTCATGATATACCACGACAGCGGAACGGCAATGACGAACGAGACGAGCAGCGGAGCGCAGAACGTGCCGAGCATGAGCATCACAACCTCGCGCGACGTGCCGCCCATTATCTTGCGGATGCCTATCTCTTTCTTTCGCTGGCGAATGAAGAACAGCGACATTCCGACGAAGCCCATAACGGAAATGACGATGGCTACGAAGGTGAAGAGCGTGATTATTTTGAGCGTATTCTGCTGCTCTTCGAAACTCTCGGCTATGCAATCTTCGAAACTGCATACGCACCAGCTTTTGTCGGCATAAGGGCAGCCCAGCTTACGGAGCATCTCAAAAAAGGCAGCCTCGGCATTCTTGTCGCCGTTAGACTTGACAATAAAGCACGGATTATCAACCTTGTCTTTCAGGCGGATGGCAAAGGGCACAACCTTGGAAAGCACGTTGTTGCAGTGAAATTCGCCCAGAATTCCGGCTATCGGACTGACATTACTGCCTCCCCAGTTAATCTCGCGAGTCTTGTAGGTGTAATCCAACTGCCTTAGCACCTCGTCGTTAAGGTAATAGCCGTCGCTGGTCATGCCATAGTCCTTCTTTATCTTCAGTCCGTGCAGTTCGAAGGCAGCCTTGTCCATATCCGTTTCGTAGACGGTTACGAACTTCTCGTTATGCTTTATCATACGCATACGCGAGCTGTAGCCCACAAACGTAGAGCCTTGATACTCGCCAATCTTCTCTACAAACGGCATCTTTTCCAACTGGCTCTTTATTGTCTGACTGTTTCCGTCGGGCCAGATAATATAATAGAGATTCTCCGTGTTGAAGCCCAGCGGAGCGTTTATCAAATGGTTTAGCTGCAGCCAGATGACAAGGGCTGCAGAAAGCATCGTTACGGTTATTACGTTCTGCAAGATGATGAAGACCTTGCCGAGAACCATCTTTGAGCGGAAGCGGAAGTTGCCCTTTACAATATCGATTGGCTGATACTGCGAGATATGCCACGACGGCATGATGCCCGACACGATGCCCACAAGCAAGATGAATGCAAGGCAGACGCTCACCGTTCCGAAACTGATGTCGCCAACAAGGTCAATCTTTCCTCCGAACAGCTCGGCAGCCTCATCCTGAAAGCCGACAGCCAGAGCAAAGCCCACGGCAAACGATATCGCCACCATCAGCGTAGATTCAGCTATGAGTTTGAGTGAAATCTCGCGCTGACTGCTGCCGAAGAGCTTTCGTGTAGCCATCTCCTTGGCACGGAAGCCCGTATTGGCAACCGTCAGGTTGATGTAGTTGCTTATGGCAAAGAACAAGATGGCAAGAACCGCCGCCAGCAGGATGTGAAGTCGCGTCTTGTCGCCCTTCTGCAAGCCTCCAAGCTGGTTCATCGGAGAGAACATGATGTCTCTGAGCGGCGTAAAGGTAACGCCCGAATTAGTCTTGTTGCCCAGATAATTCTTTTCGAGATGCTTCTGGATGATGTCTTTCTTGCCATCGAGCGATGCGCCCTCATGCAACTTCAGGAACACCTTTGACGGACCGGTTGAGCTGTATGCCGTCGTATAGTTCTCGAGCTTATAGCCCATTATCTGCGGATAGCGTTCCATGCTCGCGATTATCTGTGTCTCGTTTGGCAGAACGGTATGGTCTAAGTCCTTTACAACCGCGCTGACGGTATAGACAAGCGTACTGTCGTGCGGACATACGTCGCCAATCCACACATTACATTCGCCCACGATGTAGAGCGACTCGCCTATCGGCTTTTTACTGCCAAACAGTCGTTTTGCCAGACGCTCGGTTATCACGCACTTGTCGGGTGCATCGAGAGCCGTATGGCGGTCGCCCTCAACAAGTTCGAAGTCGAAGAAGCTGAAGAATGTTGAATCGGCAATCATTATTATGCCGTTCTCATTCTCGCCGTCCTTTACATACTGGTCGCCATACTTAATCTTTCCTGTCTGACTAAACACGCAGCATGTCTGCTCTACTTCGGGGCACATCTGCTTAATCTCGGCGGCAGCCTGAGGCCACATGAAGAAGTCGTCCTCGTTGCCAATAATGCAGATGCGGTCGGCATCCTTGTGCCAGCTGTCTATACTGAACTGCCGCCACGCATAGTCGCCCATCAGAATGATGAACATAAGCGAGACCACCAGTCCGGCAACGTTGATAAGTGTGTATAGTTTGTTTCTCGACAGAAATCTGAAATAACTTTTCATCTTCTTATTCGGTTTTTATATATTCAACAGGATTCTCGTTGGCAGCGCGCCAGCCTTGATAAGCTGCAGTAAACAGATTAACGGCGAGCACTATGACAAGAGATATCAGCAACGGCATGAACTCCATATCTATAGCAAGTCCTGAAATACTGCCAACCATTGGAGCCAACCAGCATGAAAGCGGAATGGCAATTACAATGGCGAATACAGATTGGATGACTACGGTAAAGAGCAAACGCAGGGTAATGCCACTAATCTCTGCCCCAAAGACACGGCGGATGGCAATCTCGCGCCGGCGCTGGCCAACGAAGTAGCTGTTCATTGCCATCAGACCGAGCACGGCAATAAGCAGGGCAACCACCGTAAAGACGGTTAGCACGCTCAGGAATCGCTCGTATTCTTCGTACCACTCACGATGTTTCTGGCTGAGCAAGTTTGTCTCTGGTGCTTCATAGCCTGTTAGTTCCTTCAGCAAACTGGTCATCGCCTCCTCCACATTCTTGCTTTCACCGTGATATTTTACAAGAGCCATCCGAGGCTTTCCGTAGTTATTGCTCACATAATCATCGGCATCGTCGCGGAATTCATTCGACTTTATGAATAAGAAAGGCGTTGGATGCTCCGCTTCCTTCATTACATTCTGATAGACCAGATCGGGATAAACGGCGTCTACCTTAATATTCATATTTCCTTTAGCACTTACAATCTCCCTTTCGTCATCGGGCTTACCAAACTGCCGTAGCAATTGATAATTTACGCCCACGCCCTTGTCAGTATAGGTTCTATCTGGATGGATATTCAAGATGTTGAAGAAGCAACTGTCGCCTATCAGATAACGCATGCTGACAACCGTTCCGTCATCGGCAGTGGTCGTATTATTCTCAAGCATCTCAACAGGAGTGCCATAGCCGAAACCGACGGCCTCAACCTCTGGCATAGAAAGCAATTTGCTGCGGAATGTCAGACGCTGACTTTCGTTGAGTTCACCGATGCCCCATGTTTCAAGGATATTGTCGATGTCGTAGCCCAACGGCTGGCTCATCCTTTCGCGGATGCCGCTGTTTAGCAGAAGCGTAACCGTAAGCATCACGATGGCGAAGACTGCCTGCAACACCATAAGCACATGACTCCAGCGCTGACGCACACGACGACGGAACGTTCCACGAACAATATCGATAGGCTGATAGCCGCTAAGTATCGTGGCAGGCACGAATCCTGCCAATGAGCCAACGAGGATAATACCGAGTAGAATGACAACGATGGTAACAAAACCGGTATCCTTCAGCAAATCGAGCGGACAATTGGCCATCTCTATTGCCTTGTCTTGCAGGGTGAGTGCTATAAGATAGGCTATAACAAAAGCAACAGCAGTAAAGAGAATGCTTTCACCAATCAGTTTGGCAAAGACATGCGACCGCGACAGCCCCAACAGGCGTCGTGTAGCCATTTCCTTAGAACGCTCTGTGGTAAGCGACACACTCAGATTAACATAGTTGAAGATGGCAAACACCAGAACCAGCAGGGCTATGACCACATAGAGATGAGCCATCTCGCGGCTGCCGTGATTGAGGTCGTCGCCCTCAAACGAACATTCTTTGGCGTCATAATAGAGCGTAGAAAGCGGGGTGAGCGTAAGTTCCTTCACGACCCCCATCTGATAGAGCCAGAAAAATGACTTCAGATAATCACGCAT
>JBGUGY010000275.1:0-12514 GCA_045111775.1 Bacteroidaceae bacterium
CCGGTGTTCCTCACCGTTATGCCAGCCATGCGCGAGAGTGCATCGTTTATGCTCGATGTTGTGCCTTCGAGTTGTCGTGCGCCCAAAACGGTTACAGGAATTGCGCCTTCGCGCATCTTTCTAATCTCGTTGTGGGCAACGATTGTTACGTTTTCCAACTCTTGGCCGGCTATCGTAGTCGAGTCCGAATTGGTTTGTGCCGACATGTTGATTGTTGTGGTTGCCAGCAGAAAAATAGCAATTTTTGACCTCATGATTCAATGATTGTTTATGCTTTTGATTTTAGAATTTAGATTCCGTGTGTGATTATGAAAATGCTATTGTGTGTCGCACTCTGTTAGAGTCGGTTGCAAAATTATATCCTCTTAATACTCTGTACAATCACTAAAATTAGTGAAAGTATTTTTCTTTGTAATTATTATTAGTGATTCTATAAAAGAATGGTTGTCGGCTGTCACGCCAAAACTGACAAACTTGGCAGATTTTTTGTCAATCGCATGGTTTTGGCACGCTTTTAGCAAGAACCAAATCAGAAATAATAAAAACATTAAAATTTAACGATATGAATATTAAACCATTAGCAGACAGAGTTCTGGTTCTTCCTGCTCCAGCAGAGGAGAAGACAATCGGCGGAATTATCATTCCAGACACAGCAAAAGAGAAACCTCTTCAGGGCAAGGTTGTTGCAACTGGCAACGGTACTAAGGACGAGGAGATGGTTGTAAAGGAAGGCGACACCGTTCTTTACGGCAAGTATGCTGGTACTGAGGTTGAGTTCGATGGTACTAAATACCTCATCATGCGCCAGAGCGACATTCTCGCTGTTCTTGCATAATATATATGTGGAGAAGAAAATTTCGGAACAATTAACCCATAAACATTAAAAATCATGGCTAAAGAAATAAAATATAACGTAGAGGCTCGCGAGCTTCTTAAAGAAGGTGCTGATGCACTTGCTAACGCAGTTAAGGTGACACTTGGTCCTAAGGGTCGCAACGTAGTTATCGACAAGAAGTTCGGTGCTCCACACATAACAAAGGATGGCGTGAGTGTGGCTAAGGAGATTGAACTCGACGATGCTTTCATGAACGCTGGTGCTCAGCTTGTTAAGAGCGTGGCTTCAAAGACTGGCGACGATGCCGGCGATGGTACAACAACAGCAACAGTTCTTACTCAGGCAATCCTTAACGAAGGCTTGAAGAACGTTGCAGCAGGCGCAAATCCACTCGACCTTAAGCGCGGTATGGACAAGGGCGTTAAGGCTGTTGTTGAGAGCATCAAGTCTATGGCTGAGCAGGTTGGCGACAACTACGACAAGATTGAGCAGGTTGCTTCAATCTCTGCAAACAACGACCAGGAAATTGGTAAGCTCATTGCCGATGGTATGCGCGCAGTTTCAGTAAACGGCGTTATCACTATCGAGGACGCCAAGGGTCGTGAGACAGTTCTGAAGACTGTTGAGGGTATGCAGTTCGACCGTGGCTATCTTTCTCCATACTTCGTTACCGATACAGAGAAGATGGAGTGCGTAATGGAGAAGCCATACGTTCTTATCTACGACAAGAAGATTTCTAACTTGAAAGACCTTCTTCCAATTCTTGAGCCAGCCGTACAGAGCGGTCGTCCATTGCTTATCATTGCAGAGGATGTTGACTCTGAGGCTCTTACAACATTGGTTGTAAACCGCCTTCGCGCTCAGCTTAAGATTTGTGCAGTTAAGGCTCCGGGCTTCGGCGACCGCAGAAAGGCTATGCTCGAGGATATCGCAGTTCTTACAGGCGGCGTAGTAATCTCAGAAGAGAAGGGCTTGACTCTCGACAAGGCTACTCTTGAGATGCTTGGTACAGCCGACAAGATTACCGTTTCAAAGGACAACACAACAATCGTTGACGGTGCAGGTTCAAAGGAGAACATTCAGGATCGTATCAACCAGATTAAGGCAGAGATGGCAGCTTCAACTTCTTCATACGACAAGGAGAAACTTCAGGAGCGTCTTGCTAAGTTGAGCGGCGGTGTTTGCGTTCTTGAGGTTGGTGCTGCTTCAGAGACAGAGCAGAAGGAGAAGAAGGATCGTTGCGACGATGCTCTTTGCGCTACTCGTGCTGCTATCGAGGAAGGTATCGTTCCTGGCGGTGGCGTGGCTTACATCCGTGCTCAGGAGGCTTTGGCTAAGGTTCAGGGCGATAATGCCGACGAGAACACAGGTATCGCAATCATCAAGCGTGCCATCGAGGAGCCATTGCGTCAGATTTGCTTCAACGCTGGTGTTGAGGGCGCAGTTGTTGTAAACAAGGTTCGCGAGGGTAAGGCTGACTTCGGTTACAATGCCAAGAAGGATGTTTTCGAGAATATGTTTGCAGCCGGAGTGGTTGACCCAGCCAAGGTTACTCGTGTAGCTCTTGAGAATGCTGCTTCAATCGCAGGTATGTTCCTTACAACAGAGTGTGTAATCTGCGACAAGAAGGAAGAAAATGCTCCAGCAATGCCAATGGGTGCTCCAGGCATGGGCGGCATGATGTAATAACTGGATTTCATACCGATAAGATAAAAAGATGAAGCCGTCGTGCTCCGAATGAGGAGCATGGCGGCTTTTTTTGTTATATAAATTTTCTTTCTGATTTCGATGTCAGTTTGCAGATTGCTCAAAGTAAAAGGCGTGGAAGATGTCTCCGCCCGTAACCTCAAGTTCGAGCTGTCTTTCTACTCCAGTTTCATTGGGTTCAAAAGTAACTTTGAGTCTGTTTCCGTTTATCTCGGCTTTTGCCCATTCTGTTGTCAATGTATAGAAGTCGTTTTCTTCGCGTGTCGGATAGTAATATTTACCATTATACTCAGCTTCTTCAAACCAAGGTCTTGAATAGTTGACGCAGTAAAATATAAATTCACCTCCGGCTGACGGAACAGAGTTCGTTCCGGCTGCTTTCTTGGGCGGATTTCCGGTTTCCCATACCATAGGTTCCCACTTCCCGAGTTCGTTGGTTTCGGTGGTGTTGCAAGAAGTGAGTGTGAGGGCTGCGATGCCCATTACAAGGAGTTTTTTTCTGATTCTTGATAAATTCATTTGCTTGCTTTTTTTGTTTTCTATTATAGTAAATGCACGAATGCACAAAAACTTGCATAGGGGAGTGGATTTTTTATTTGCGTCGGTATATTATTTTCTCTCGCCGGCCTCTTATTATTCTGATTACAATAATGACTCCGAGCAGAAGAAGCATACCTGTCGAGGCGATGTGGATAAGCAACTCTCGGGTAAATAATGGCTTACTGACTTTTATACTTTCGATATGTTCGAAGTGTCCCCAAAGTTCGTGTTCTCTGTATTTTCTTATCATGTTTTCAGGAACGAACAGATAGCATTTTTTGTAAAAAAACAAATCGGGCACAAACGTATCATTGTATATTTCTATAATTCTGTTGCCTTTACATTCAATTTTTTTGATATTCGAACAGTTGTAGAAAGCGTGTCCGCTTATGCTACGCAACTATTTTGGAAAAATCAGGCTCAATATTTCATTGCAGTTTCTGAAGGCATTTGGCGAGATATATTCCACGCCTTCGGGAATGGCACTGTTGTTGCAGCCTCTTATCAGCAGATTGCCTTTGATTATGCAGTTGCAGTTCTCGCGACTGTCGAAATGAGGATTTCTCTTGTCTACTACTATCGACTTGATACTGTCGCAGTTCAAGAACACATCGCGCATCGCCACCTCGCGGTTTGCCAAGCCTTGGAGTCCTATAATGTATTCTATTCCTATTCTTTCTACACTTTTTGAGATGAAAACCTCTTTTACAGAGCGACAGTTGGCAAATGCCAGAGGCTTTATCTCTTTTACTCCATCGGGAAGCATTATTCTTTTCAGACTGATGCAATCAGCAAAGGCGTTTATGCCGATTTCCTTGACAGAATTGGCTGGAATGTTAAGTTCGCTGAGTTTTGTACAACCTCTGAAAGCATTTTTTCCTATTGCCTTTGCGCTTTGGGGTACGATGCTGTTGTTGCAGCCTGTTATTATTGTGTTGTCGTGTGTGTTGATTATGCAGTTGCAATTGTCGCGGCTGTCATAAAATTGGTTGTCTTTGTCAACCGTTATACTCTTCAGATTGGTGCATTGGCTAAAAACGTTGCCAGAATCAATCCGTTCTACGCTCTTAGATATTTTTATACTTGCCAAATCCTTGCATCTGTCGAAACATGAAGATTGCATGGCTGTTACTCCTTCGGGAATTTCGATGCTTTTCAGTCCTCGGCAACCGCTGAAGGCATACTTGCCGATGGTTGTCACACCTTTTGGAATAATGCTGTTCTTGCTGCCTACAACCAGCGTGTTGGTACTTTTCTCAATTAAGCAGTTGCCACGACTGATGTAGTATTTGTTACGGCTGTCAACAATAATAGAATCGAGGTTGTTACAATGTATGAATGCCTTGGCATCGATATTTCTGATATTTCTTGAAATGTAAATCTTGCGCAATTCATTATGGTTGCCAAAAGTGTTTTCTTCTATTTTTGTGAGGTCGTTAGGTGTCACGAATTCTGTCGGACTCTCCGGAACATCTTTCTGCATCTTCCGTGAATGATAAAATAGTCGTATTCTCCCGTGTATTCTTCTGTAAGTTTCGAGGCATTATGATGGAAAACGCTTGATGAATGCGAGATGCCCAGCACGATGCAGATTACAAGTGCCAGACAGAAGAGCGATACGCAAATGATTATAATTCTTTTCATTTTTTGCTGTCTTAGTTTTTTGCAAAAGTAATGTTTTAATGAAAAATTATCGGATTGTAGTATTCTATTTTTCGTTCTTCAATTGTGCCAAGAAGTTTGCGCTTCGTCCAGTTGCCGTGATCGTCATATTTTAATATTTCGGAGCGAGGTGCGCCGGCTGTTTTTTCTATTTCTCCTTTTTCATTCCTTTTGTAGAAGGTTATTTGGAAATTTTTGTCGAATCCGTCTACATATTCCTTTCTTCCGCTTTCATCAGTTATAGCACTTAAGAAAGGGTTGTAGTCGTCATATTCGATAGTTTTTTTCATGCCCGAGTCATCGCTAATACTTGTTATGTAGCCATTTTTACGTTCTATTTTTACTGTTGCGTTTCCGCCCGAAGGCACTTCGGTTATGTTTCCGTCTTTATCAATATTGTGAGTCTCGGCAAAGTCGGTTTTGTAGGCTGTAAGATTGCCGTCGCGGTCGAAAGTTGCCCATTCTTTCGACGAAAGATACTCGATTCTCTTCACATCCCCAATTGCTTCGGCAAAGCCCAAATCGGGAGTGTGAAAAGTTTCGTTGATGATTTCTTTCATTAGTTCCTTGGTGTTGTCCCAGTCGCTGATAATCCAGCGTTCATCTTTTCTTTTTAGTTTGATTGTGTGCCTGTTGATGTAGTCAATGCTATGAATATAGTCGAATTCTACAGACATGCTGTCGCCGTAGTTTTTGGTCGAAATGATATTAACCTTGTGATTGTAAGGAGGGGGTGCGGGACACTCTCCGTTGCTTTCGATGAAATAATACATGCACTCATAATCGAGATCGTGGTAGAAAGCCATGATTTTCCACGTCTTTTCCAAAAGATAGTAGTATTCTTCTGTATAGAAATCTTCGGCATTTTCGGGCATACCGTGGTCGGCAATATGTTCTGTCAGTTCGGTAACAAGTTCTGTAAGATTTTCTTTCTTGATTGTGTCTGTTTTGCTGACGTTTTCTGTCGTTTTATTCGGTTGTTTCTCTCTGCACGAAAGTAATGCTGTTGCTATTACAATCAGCATAATGAGTGCTCTCGTCGTTTTCATTTTATTTCCTGATTTTAAACCATTTTCCGTAAGTAATCATTCGCCAAATCCATTCAAGCGGACCGAAGTTGAAATGCTTCAGCCACAAGGCACAAAGAACAGTCTCGGCTGCAACGACGGCTGTGGCTGCAAACTCGCTGAAGGTAAGTCCTGCCGTTGCTCCCATTCCGAAGCCGATGCCGTAGAACAAAATGATGCCGGCAACCGACTGCATTATGTAGCACGTCAGAGCCATTCGTCCGGGGTAGGCGAGCATATTCCACACGCGGTTGTTGCGGTGGCGCAGATAGAGCAGACAGAAGCCCGACATATAGGCAAAGCCCATTGGATACACGCTCAACGTGTAGATGAGGCTGTGCAGAACAGAGCCGAGAGGCTCGCCCGACATGGAACTCCATGCGTAGATGAAAGACATTGGCAACCCGATGCCAAAGCCGATTTTAGTAACTCTTCGGAGTAATTCGGAGTGCGCTTCGAGATTGCTGAAAATCTGACGCTTGCCAACGTAGAAGCCCACAAGAAAAAGAGCCAGAACCTTGAAATACCGCTGTCCCGACACAAATTCCCACATACGTTCAACCGCGCCTTGCATCAGAAAGGCGTTCATCTCTTTGTACGACTGGGCATCGCGCAGCCAGCCGGCAAAATTCTCCTCGCCAATGCCGTATGCCGATGCCGTGTTCCACCAAGCAGAATAGAGCATGTCGGCAGGATTGATGCCCGATGCCACGCGCCACACCTCTATCGCCGTGGGCAGAAGAAAGAAGAAGCCCGACCACCACAAAAGCGTCTTTGGCTTGCAGTTTCTGAACAGCGGAAGCAACATTCCGATGGCGGCATAGAGCATCAGGATATCGCCGCTCCAAAGAAGCATAAGGTGCGCCAGACCGATGATGAGCAGAATCAGCATCCGTCGGTAAAAGATTCTGAAGCCGTTTGCGCCTCGTTGCATGGCGTGAGAGATTATGATGTAGAATCCGATGCCGAAGAGAACCGAGAATATTGTGTAGAACTTACCGTCTACGAGCAGATATTGCAGGCATCGTACAATGGCATCGAGCGAGCCTGTTTGCATTTTCATCTGCGTTTCGTGGTCGAGGAATGTCCAGAGCGAAAACTCCGGAAAGTTGGCGAGGGCTATGCCAAGCAAGGCAAATCCTCTGAGGGCATCGAGCGTAACGATGCGGTTCTTTACGGGCTGAGATGTGTTTTCGGCTTTCATTCAGAATAAATTTTGCCACAAAGTTATCAGAAAAAAGCAAACTCTGCATATCCCAGAATGAGAATATGCAGAGTTCCTGATGATTATTTCTTAGGCTTCTTTGCCAATCGATAGCTGAGCGAGAACATAAAGTAGTGTGGAATGCTGTTGAAGCGCGTTTCTACGCGGCTTTGTGCATTTACATAGTACGAGCGTGCCGACAGCTGGTGAAGAATGTCGTACATCTCGGCTTTTGCCACGAACATTCCTTTCAGGAACGGACGTGAGAGCGTGGCATTCCAAACCCAGTCGTTCGAGTTCATTTCGTTGCTCTTGTAGCCATTTTGCGAGTAAAGGTTGATGCTTGTGGCAATCGTTGTTTTCAGAATCGGGAATGTGTACTGGGTTGCCAATCCAAACTGATATTCGTATACGCTCATGTCACGTTCTCCGTAAATCTGTTCGTGGCTGAAGTTGCCCGAGAATTTAGCCGTAGCATCTACCGTAAAATCGCTTTTGCTGTAAGTTAGCTTACACTTTGTGCTTGGAAGGAAAGTGTTTACCCGGCTCAGCTGGTTTTCTGCGCCGTTGTAGGCAATGGCAAAGTCGACGCTATGAATAAAGTCGGTGTTTGCGTCTATGTTGTATCGCCAATGTTGCTGTTTGTCGAGTGGGCCTTTTATTCCAAATGCCAATGATGAGTTCCAGTTGCCGTTTACGTTGTCGGGCATCGATGTGCTGCGTCCTGTCTCAGTATCGTAGTTGCGGCGGTTTCCTATGGATTGATTTTGTATGTTGTGCGTAAATTGCAGCCACAACGAAGGCTTCATAGCTTTGCCGTTCATGTCCAGCCTTACGTTTAATCTTGTGTACCTACTGGCTTTCAGATTTGGGTTGGAAAGAGTGGTGTACAGCGGATTTCTTGTATCTGCCGATGGCATAAGGCTTACCATATCCGGTAGGCTTTTGTATGATTGGAAATTAGTCTCCAACGTATTTCTGTTCCATTTATATGTAATGTATAAGTATGGGTCGAAAGAAACATAGTTACGTCGCGCCAGAGTGTCGAGTCCATCTTTCTTGTATCTTATTTGTTCGTGTGCGTAATAGATTGGAACTAAAAGGCTTATCTGCGTATTTTTTAATTTGTAACTTATGTTGAATGAGTTTTGTATATTGTGACTACGCGTGATAAACTCGAAACTGTTGTGCGTGTCGATTGCTGCCTGAAGAGAGTCGGCGGTAGATGGCAGTACAAATTCGTTCTTGTATCTGTTTCCGTAGCCGTATAGTTGATAGAATTTGCTGTTCTGTTCGCTTTCGCTTTGGGTGTATGAGAGTGTGTGCGACAGATTGAATGCCTCCAAATTATAAGAGTTATCTAAAAAAAGACCGTAATAGAAATTTTTTGATTTTGCGTCGCCGTAATTATTCTGCGCATCGCTTGTATTTGAGTTTTTATACAGAATATCTTGCAGCGACTGGTCCTTGTCTCGCAAGGCTTTGCTGTAATAGTATGTTCCGATAACATTCAGCGAGTATGGCGAATCAAAACTTTTCGCCCAATTCAGATTTCCGTTTAGTTCGATATTTCTGCTTTCTTTTTTATTCTGAGTCAGATTTCTGTTTATCAGCTTCTTGTCGAAAGTCGAATCGGTAGAACAGCTCTGGTTGTTCATGCCGTTGTATTTAATTTCGTTGTCGAAGTAGAAATAGTTCTTTTTTGTATTGTATCTGATGTTAAGTTTGTCGTTGAATTTAAAATCTTTCGAGCGGCTGGCAGCCGACGAAATTCCCAAAATCGTTCCTTCCGAAGCGAAGTTTTCGCTACGCGTGTTCTGCGTATTGTTTTCGTCTTTCCATTCAAGCAGCGCAGAATGGTCGAGCGTGAAAGTCTTCTTCCTGTTGTTAAGGTTCATGTTCATTCCTGCCTGCTTGGTGGTTAGCAGTCCGCGCTGCTGCTTTTGTGGCGACCAGTCGCCATCGTTTCCCGGAGTTCGGTTTTCGTTAACGTTGTTTATGTTGCCGAAGAGTGATATGCGCGAGAAATCGTCGTAGCGCATTCCAAAAATTTTTCCCTTCCAGCGTTCGTCAGTTCCCAGTCCAGCCTCGGCATTAGCTATGTTGCCAACAGCATATTCGCGTTTCATCACAATGTCCATAACATAGTCGGTATTCTTCTTTCCGTCTTTGTATTTTGGTTCGTGAGGTTTCTCCTTCTCGTACACTTGCAGTTCTTTTACGGTAAAGTAGGGCAGATTCTCCAGAATAACCTTGTTGCTGCCTTTAAAGAATTCGTTTCCGTTAAGAGTTATGTAGTCAACTTTCTTTCCGTTAATGAAGACCGTTCCGTCGCTTTTCAGTTCAGCTCCCGGAAGTCGTCGTACAAGAGCATCGAGCATCTCGCCCTCGGGAATGTTGAAAGCCATGGCATCGTACACCAGCGTGTCGCCGCGATATGCCACTTGCAGTCGTGTTCCTTTTACAACCACCTCGTCCATTCCGAGAGTCCACAGACTGTCGGCTTGTTCTTTTGGCGCGCGTTTCATCTGGAACGTGACATTCTTAGTGTATCGGCTTTTCTTCGATAAGTCGAAGATTTCTTTCTTTACGCAAGGCTTGTATCCCTGATATTCGGCTCGAAGAATATATTCGCCCGAAATCTTCGGAACATAGAGTTTTCCATACGAATAATAGTTATCAGTAATCGTGCATGTAACCGTATCAATGACGGTCGAGTCGCTTTTCATAAGTGTGACAAATGCAGGAAGTGCCTTTCGCGTAAACGAGTCTTCGGCAAAGATGTTTATTTGTTCTACACTTACCTTCTTCTGCTTTTGTGCAAAGGCTATAGCCGATAGGCAGCAAAGGCAAAAGAGTAGTTTAATAAATTTTTTCTCTGACATAAATTTTAAAGTTAAGGTTTGGTTAAATTTGGTTAATTATTTGCAAAGGTATATATTTCTTTTGTATTTTGAAAATTATTCAAGAACTTGTTTTTTTGTTTTTTTCGTAGTACAGAAGGCTGAAAAAATTATTTCTTTCTGTTTTGTGCTGATAATTTGCGCATTACCGACTTTTTTGCTACCTTTCGCCCGATTTTAAAGAATAATGATTATGAAAAAGCTCCTTGTGCCATTTTTCGCTTTGTTCTTGTTTTCGTGCGGAAACACGTCAAAGCAGAACGCAACCGATAGTCAGAACGCTTCGCCTCGGGTAGAAGAAACGACAGCCGAAACCGCCAAGCCTATGCCGCCAGTCTATGTGGTTTGCGATGTCTACGGCGAGAAATTCTTGCTTCGCCAACGTTTCGACGAGGACGAAAAGCCTTCTGTGCCCGACTCGCTGAAAAAATACAAGTTCGTTATCTACAAAGGAAAACCACATGCCGTATCGTTCCTCCGTTTTCAGCCCGAAAATGCCGACATGAACACGGGACGCGACACCTATCGCAATTTCGACAACCTCTCGGGCTGGCTCTACACGATGGACAGCGGCAAGTTGCTCGAAAATCCGAAAGACGAGTGGGATGCCATCTGGGACGCCGCGCTTCTTGTAGACGATTTGTTCTTGAAGCAGAACACCATTCTTCCGTTTAAAGACAAATCAGCTCCAACCGACGATATAAAAGCCGCGCTGGAGAAGAAATACGGTCGCAAGATTCAGTCTGTGGCTTCGTCGCAAACCTTTGGCGAAAAGAGCGAATATCTGCTTGTAAACGTACAGTTTGCAAATAAAGGTACTGAGGCTCTTGGTGTTACGGCTCTCTGTAAAAACGGCTCTCTGCTTGCTACCAAAGATTTTCCAGCCACATGGAACGACGAGTCGGTTTGGCGAGTTGACGACGTGGGCGAGTTCAGAGGTCTGCTGTTAGACCTTGCCACACTATGCAACGGCGTGCTTACGCTTTATACTGCCAACGGCGGGGCAGAAGGCATAAACTACGCGTCGTTTGTGATAAAAGACGGCTCGTTTGCCGACGGCGGTTTGTCTGATACGTTCTATCAGTCGCCAGAGTAGTTTTTGATATAGAAAAAGAGACAAGCAAAGCAAATGTTTGTCTCTTTTTTTGATGTTTTTTTCAAACTGTGATTGTTCGGGATGCCTTCGGGATTCGTTCGGGATTATCTAATTTGTTATAGAAGAAAAATCTTTATCGTTAAATACAAAATATGTGTGCAATGTATGTAACTTGCAATATGTTATTACGTTCTCGTAAATTTCTAAGTCCGATTTGGAAAGATTGCTTATGTCATCGTGTATTATTGCTATCGATTTCCATTTGCTAAGCCAAAAAGGTTCGTAAAGCAACTCGGACAAAACATCCCAATTACATTTTATGTGCGAAGGTATGTGCAGATGCGTTTTCAACTGCAAGAGTAATTCTGTCTTATTGTTTACGCTGGCAATTCTTGCAATGAAAATATCCTTTTGAGGCAGATTGTTTATTTCATCAACAGATTTATACACGTTAATATTCTTGGTCATGTCCGTCAATTCCAAAGAGAAGTCTGCGCCTGTTATTTTGATGTTGAAGTATTTATTGTCATAACTCATGGTCCAGATAAACAGGCTGTTTCCTTCTTGTCTCATTTCAAGAATAAGTGCGAGTTGTGCCATGACAACAGAATCTTCCAGGTTGGACGCCTCATATTCAGCCTTCCAACTGTATTTGTTTTTTACGGCAGAACTGTTGAGTTCCATGTTGTAAGACTCCTCGTCCACTTGTATTGAAGACCAGTTCTTCACGACAAAACGACAAGGGTTTAGGACGCGTTTCTTCTGTTTGTTGTCGAAATAGTAATCAAAAGAAAAATCCATCATTCGTCTTTGGCTGTCAAAGACAAAATCGGTTGTGTAATTATCATCGAAAGAATAATACATTTTTTCTTGTCAAAATCTTTTATTAGTAACCGAAGATTTATTATTCGCCTTAAGTTTATTATTCGTTTTCGAAGATGTTTGGTACGAGCATATCGAGCAGCCAGCCCTTTGCTTCGAGTATTGTGGCAAACCGGCTTCCGCCAAGGTCGCAGACGTAGCGGCGTTTTTCCGTGCCTTTAGCGGTTTTTATGGTAAGACAGATATCCTCGTTATCGTAGCGGAAAGTAAAGACGGCTTTCCGGTACAGGCTTTCGAGATTTTCAGACCACGAAAACTCGCTTATGTAACTGCCAAAGTTTTCAATCTCGTAGTCGGTGGCTGTTTTCTTGTATTTTAGCGGAGTAATCTCGCCATTATATGCCAGAATGAACAGCTTTCCGTTCTCCATCTGAAAGCCTTCGACGGGAAACAGATATTTTCCATCGGCTTTTCTGTCGTAAACAATATTGTCAACAAATTTACTTTCAATCCAAGCAACATTTTTGTTCTGTCCCGAAACGGCACAGAACTGCATCAAAGTAACAATAAGCAGAAAAATCTTTTTATTCATGATTGTTATTCTTTTCTGTTTTCAATTTTTAGAGTCTGATTGCAGTATTCCATTACGGCGAGGCGATGTGTAACGAAGATAAGCGT
>JBGUGY010000276.1:0-6236 GCA_045111775.1 Bacteroidaceae bacterium
CCGACTGGCAGAGCAAGGCATAAAGAAGCGCGACCTTACTCGCGACGAGTTCCTGAAGCATGCTTGGGACTGGACCAACGAGCACGGCGGCATCATCCTTAAGCAGCTGCGCAAGCTCGGAGCATCATGCGACTGGGACAGAACAGCCTTCACTATGGACGAGAAGCGTTCGGAAAGCGTTATGAAGGTGTTCGTTGACCTTTACGACAAAGGCCTCATCTACCGCGGTCTGCGCATGGTAAACTGGGACCCAAAGGCTCAGACCGTGCTCTCTACCGAGGAGGTTATCTATCGCGACGAGAAGAGCAAGCTCTTCCACCTTCGCTACTATGTGGCAGATGCCGACACTAACCCTGTTGTTCCGACAGGCGAAGAGGGCGAGGTTCTGCACAAGGACGAGAACGGCCGCTACTACGCTGTTGTGGCAACAACCCGTCCTGAGACTATCATGGGCGATACAGCAATGTGTATCAACCCTAAAGACCCTAAGAACCAATGGCTTCGCGGTCACAAGGTAATCGTTCCGCTGGTAAACAGAGTTATCCCGGTTATCGAAGACCGCTACGTTGACATCGAGTTCGGTACTGGCTGTTTGAAGGTTACTCCGGCTCACGACGTGAACGACTATGCCCTTGGCAAGACTCACAATCTTGAGACTATCGACATCTTCAACCCAGACGGAACAATCTCTGAGGCTGCAGGCATGTACGTTGGTCAGGACAGAATGGACGTGCGCAAGCAGATTGCCATCGACCTTCAGAACGCAGGTCTGATGGAGAAGATTGAGGACTACGACAACAAGGTTGGCTATTCTGAAAGAAATCAGGATACAGCCGTTGAGCCTCGTCTGTGCAAGCAGTGGTTCTTGTCGATGAAGCACTTTGCCGACATCGCTCTTCCACCGGTACTCGAAGGAAAGATTAAGTTCTACCCTACAAAATACGTTACAACATACCGCAACTGGCTCGAGAACATTCAGGACTGGTGCATCAGCCGCCAGCTTTGGTGGGGTCACCGCATTCCAGCCTACTTCCTTCCAACAGCCGAGGGCGAGGAGGAGAAGTTCGTGGTTGCACTCACAGCCGAGGAGGCTCTCGAGAAGGCTAAGAAGATTGCTGGCTTCGAGAACATCACCATCGACCAGCTGTCACGCGACGAGGATGCACTCGACACATGGTTCTCATCATGGTTGTGGCCAGTCTCTCTGTTCGACGGTATTAACAATCCGGGCAACGACGAGATTAAGTACTACTATCCAACAGCCGACCTCGTAACCGGTCCGGATATCATCTTCTTCTGGGTGGCTCGTATGATTATGGCTGGCGAAGAGTACATGAAGGACGTTCCTTTCCGCAACGTTTACTTCACAGGTATCGTTCGCGACAAGCTGGGCAGAAAGATGTCTAAGTCGCTCGGAAACTCGCCAGACCCACTATTGCTTATCGAGAAGTACGGAGCCGACGGCGTGCGCATGGGTATGATGCTTTCAGCCCCAGCCGGCAACGACATCTTGTTCGACGAGAGTCTTTGCGAGCAGGGACGTAACTTCAACAACAAGATTTGGAATGCCTTCCGCCTTGTAAAGGGCTGGAACACAGCAGATATCGCTCAACCAGAGAGCAGCAAGATTGCAACAGAATGGTTCGAGGCTCAGTTGAAGAAGACTAACGAGGAGTTGAAAGACTTGTTCACAAAGTATCGCCTAAGCGAGGCTCTGATGGCTGTATACAAGCTGTTCTGGGACGAGTTCTCAAGCTGGTATCTCGAGATGGTTAAGCCTGCTTACGGCTCGCCTATCGACGCAACAACTTACAACAAGACACTCGAATTCTTCGACAACTTGCTTAAGATGCTTCACCCATTCATGCCGTTCATCACCGAGGAGTTGTGGCAGCACATCTACGACCGCAAGGACGGCGAGAGCATCATGGTTTCTAAACTCGAACTTGCAGCTGCAACCGAGGCTGACAACAAACTTATCGCTCAGATTGAGGACGTTAAGAATGTTGTTGCTGGCGTTCGCGCAGTTCGCAACAGCAAGAACATCGCACAGAAAGAAGTTGTTGACCTTCAGGTGGTTGAAAGCAACCCAGTTGAGGCATTCAACAGCGTAATCATCAAGATGGCTAACCTTTCGGGCATCGAGGTGGTTGCAGCTAAGGGCGACGGCACAGCAGCATTCCTTGTAGGCACAACAGAATATGCCGTTCCTCTTGGCAACCTCATCGACATGGATGCCGAGATTGCAAAGCAAGAGGCTGAACTGAAGCACCTCGAAGGCTTCCTTGCCGGCGTAATGAAGAAGCTTGGCAACGAGCGTTTCGTGGCAAATGCGCCAGAGCAGGTTGTTGCCCTTGAGCGCAAGAAGCAGAGCGATGCCGAGACTAAGATTGCAGCCTTGAAGGAGAGTCTTGCAAAGCTTAAAAAGTAATTCAATACTTCACTAAATAAAGAGCCGGGCAGAAGAGATTAACTACTCGTTCTGCCCGGATTTTTTCAGAACAAGCAAAATATACGGAAAAGCCGCTGGATATAAATTCGGCAGAAAATCGAAGAAGTAAGCTCAACAGCATAACATTTTCAATATAAGAACAAAAATAACGTAAAAAATCATGACTAAAAAGTACATTTTAACAGTATTTGTCACATTTTTGTCGCTGATTTGCAGCGCACAAGAAGAGAAAACTCACAAAAACATGTTATTCAAAGCCGGCCTTAACTGTTCAAGGCTCACAGGCGACGATTATTACGACAAGTTCAGCACCCGCCACGGATTCAACGTTGGATTTGAGGCACAAATTCCGACTTCAAATCCTTGTGTCTACTCTATTGGACTCATGTACTCTCAGCAAGGCAGCCATGCTGAAGGCTTTGGTGTATACAGGATGGATTACATCAATCTGCCCTTACTGCTTAATGTCTATCTCTGGAAAGGTTTGGCTATAAAAGGAGGTGTTCAACCAGGCATGTTTGTTTACGGCAAGAAGAAAGGAAACAGACTTTCACATTATTGGAGTTACGATGAAGACGAAAGCATCACACCAGAATTTCGTTTAGAATTTTCAATCCCCGTCGGAATTTCGTACGAATTTAGCAGATTTCAGGTTGACGCCCGATACAATTTCGGTCTGAACGATGCCCTTCGCGAAGGCACAAAGCACAGAGTAATCCAATTATCTTTAGGATACATTTTCAACAAATAATCAAGCCATCGGACAGAAAGACAAAGCGTTCTTCTGTCCGTTTTTTTGTGGCACATCATTCTGCAAAACAAGCAAAATGAGAATAATCTGCAAAAACATTCAGTTGGTCGATATTTTTTTATTTTTCAAGCCTTTTCACTATCATTTTCGGACATTAAACATCCGTTAAACAAAAATTTATCAGTACTTTTGCAAACGAAATAAATATATAACTCGAATAAAAATCCTAATAGCAGCAAAATGAAGAAAAGCATTTTTCTATTTATTTCTGCTTTTGCGTGCCTTGTTCCGTCGGGACTTTGGGCACAAAGCAGTAAAGTTTGGCAGGCGGGACAGACCTGCGTAAAAGTACAGTTTTATACTCCTGAAATTGTCAGGGTTACAAAACACCTTGAAAAACAACCGGTTGTCGGACAGAGTCTTGTGGTAACATTGAAACCGCAAGACGTAAATGTAACTACTAAGCCAAACGTTGTTTCGAGCGCGAAACTCACGGTTAAATTCAATCCGCAGACCGGTGCTCTTATTTTTTTAGATTCAAAAGGCAAAGTGCTTTTGTCGGAAGGACAGTATAATTTTGAGAACCGTTCCAACGCTGTTGAAAAAAGTTCATACAAGTTGACCCAAAAATTTCTTCTGAAAAAAGACGAGGCGATTTACGGTTTGGGTACAATTCAAGACGGCAAACTCAACCGCCGCGATGCGCATATTTTGATGGAACAGTCTAATCTTCAAGACTTTCAAAATGTTGTTCAGAGCATCAACGGCTGGGGACTTTTCTGGGACAATTATTCTCCGACGCAGTTTGACGGCACGGCTGAGGGTATGACTTTTTCCTCGGATGTCGCAAGATACGAAGACTATTATTTTATGCTCGGCGGCTCGGCTGACGGCGTGATTAAGCAGATGAGGAAACTTTCAGGTGAAGTGCCGATGTTTCCGCTGTGGACTTTCGGCTATTGGCAGTCAAAAGAGCGTTACAAGAGCAGCAAAGAACTTCTCTCTGTTGTTGACAAGTACCGCGAACTCCAAGTTCCGCTTGACGGTATCATTCAGGACTGGCAGTATTGGGGCAGCAATTACCTTTGGAACGCGATGGATTTCCTTTCGGAGGATTTCGCTGACGGCAAGGAAATGGTGCAGAAAGTTCATCAGAAAAACGCCCACATTATGATTTCGATTTGGGCAAGTTTCGGCCCTATGACAAAGGCTTTCAGGGAGTTGAAGGAGAAAGATTTGCTTTTTGACTTTCAGACGTGGCCTCAGAGCGGTATTTCGCATATTTGGCCGCCTGTAATGGATTATCCGTCAGGAGTTTGCGTTTATGACCCGTTCAGCGCGGAGGCTCGCAAAATTTACTGGAAAAACCTCAAAACGCTTTTTGATTACGACATCGACGCTTGGTGGATGGACTCTACCGACCCGGACTGTTTTTATCCGACAGCCGAAAATTACGACCACAAGGCAGGCGATGTTCCCGGCGAAACTTTCCGCTCTTTGAGAAACGCTTTTCCGCTCTGCACTGTTGGCGGCGTGTATGACGCTCAGCGCAAGGAATCAAGCAAAAAACGTGTCTTTATAATGACGAGAAGTGCGTTTGCGGGTCAGCAGCGTTACGGCAGCAATATGTGGAGTGGCGACGTCAATTCCACTTGGGATATGTTGCGAAAGCAAGTTCCCGCCGGACTTAATTTTTCGCTTACCGGCAATCCGAATTTTAATACCGACATAGGCGGATTTTTCTGCAACGCTTACAATGTAACGGGTCCGGGCAGCGCACCCAAAAATCCTCAGTATCAGGAACTTTATGTACGTTGGATGCAATACGGCTTGTTCTGTCCCGTGTTCCGCAGCCACGGTGCAGACGCTCCGAGGGAGATTTGGCAGTTTGGCGAAAAAGGCACGCCCGTATATGACGCCATCGAAAAATGTATCCGTCTGAGATACAGACTTTTGCCGTATCTTTACAGCACGGCTTGGCAGGTAACGAGCAACAACGGCAGTTATTTGCGTCCTTTGTTCAGTGATTTTGCCGCCGACAGGAATGTCTGGGAAATGGCAGACGAATTTTTGCTTGGCGACATCATTCTCGCCGCCCCGGTTGTGGAGGCTCAGTACACCGAAGAAAAAATCATCAAAACAGACGAGATGTCGGGCTGGAATCGCGACAAAGCCGACGGCAAGCAGGTTGCAAACGTTGATTTTACTCAGTCAAAACAGACCGTCAAATATTTGCCGAAGGGCAGCGACTGGTACGATTTCTACACCGGAAAACTTTACAAAGGCGGTCAGAAGGTTACTTTGACCACAACTTTCGACAAATCGCCGATGTTCATAAAGGCGGGCGGTATATTGCCGTTAGCACCTGAAATGCAGTATGTTACAGAAAAGGATTGGAGCAGTCTCGAAATCCGCCTCTATCCCGGCAAAGACGGAAGTTTTACGCTTTACGAGGACGAGGGCGACAACTACAACTACGAAAACGGCAAATATTCAGAAATTCTGTTCACTTGGAACGATGCCCGTAAAACTCTCACAATCAGCGACAGAAAAGGCAGTTTTGACGGAATGTTGAAGAACCGTTCTTTCAAGGTCGTATTGCCTGACGGCAAGAGCAAAGTCGTGGAATATGACGGCAAGAAGGTGGAAGTAAAGATGTAACAAATTCTTACCTTAACAATAACTCGTGCAGAAAGTTTTTTGGAGGCTTTCTGCACGAGTTTTTTTCTAAATCTACACCTTCAACATACAAAACAATGACTAATTCCGTTATACTCATGAATAACATTTTACAAATAAAAAAACAATTCATGAAGAACAAGCATCTTTTTCTGACAATCGCGGCTCTGATGCCGCTAATGTCGAATGCGCAAAGTGAGGTCGGCAGCCTCAACATTCAGCCTAAAATCGGACTTAACATCGCTACTATGCCAGCTGGGGATGCCAAGTCACGCAAAGCATTTGCCGCAGGCGTTGAAGCCGAATATTTCGTCCATCAGAACTTATCACTTTCTGTCGGCGCAATATATTCGC
>JBGUGY010000277.1:0-6186 GCA_045111775.1 Bacteroidaceae bacterium
GTATCGCTGTTCTCGATTGTATATATTCTGGTAACATCGATATACAGCCTGAGATATCTGCCGATATACGATTTCAGACCGTACAAGGTTGGGGTGAACATCGCCAAGGACATGGAGATTCCCGAAGGAGCTCCGAGGGCTGAATACAAAACGACATTCTTCCTTGAGAAGGACGGAAAAGTTGAGGAATTCTCGCTCGAGAATTATCCCGACAGCACATGGAAGTTCGTAGACAGCAAGTCGGTTCTGGTTAAGGAGGGTTTCGAGCCGAAGATTCAGAATTTCTCGATTTCGACCTTGGCAGATGGCGAAGATATCACGGACGATGTTCTTTCTTACGAAGGATACACGTTCCTGCTCATCGCTCCGTATCTTGAAAAGGCTAACGACAGTTCCATCGACCTGATAAACGAGTTGTACGACTACAGCCACAAGTATGGATATCGTTTCTACTGCCTCACATCGTCTACTGGAAGTGCCATAGAAAAGTGGATTGACGAGACTGGCGCGGCATATCAGTTCTGCAATACCGATGCCACGACGTTGCAAACAATGATACGTTCAAATCCGGGGCTTATGCTCCTGAAGAACGGAACGATTATAAACAAATGGTCGAGCGTAAGTCTGCCAGACGAGTACGAACTTACAGCTCCGCTCGACAAACTGCCGGCGGGCAAGATTCACAAATACGGATTCTACGAAAAGACCATGTGGATGTTTGCATGGTATCTGATTCCGCTGTTTGTGCTTACCGTTCTCGACCGAATGGGATGGCTTGCGATGCTTGTGTATCGCCGCCGCAAACGCAGAAATTATTTGAAAAATTTATCTAACCTTTTAATAAAAAAGTAGAAAAAATGAGACACAAAATTGTTGCTGGAAACTGGAAGATGAACAAGAATCTTCAGGAAGGCGTAGAGTTGGCAAAGGAGTTGAACACAATGTTGGCTGCTGACAAGCCAAATTGCGATGTAGTAATCTGCACTCCATTCATTCACTTGGCTTCAGTTGCTCAGGTACTCGACCAGAACGTAATCGGTCTTGGTGCTGAGAACTGTGCAGACAAGGTATCTGGTGCTTACACTGGCGAGGTTTCTGCCGAGATGGTTAAGTCAACAGGTGCACAGTATGTAATCCTTGGTCACTCAGAGCGTCGCGAGTACTATCACGAGACTCCAGAGATCTTGAAGGAGAAGGTTCTTCTTGCGCAGGCTAACGGCTTGAAGGTTATCTTCTGCATCGGCGAGAGCTTGGCAGAGCGCGAGGCTAACAAGCAGAACGAGGTAGTAAAGGCAGAGCTCGAGGGTTCAGTATTCAACCTTTCTGCTGAGGATTTCTCAAAGATTATCATCGCTTACGAGCCAATCTGGGCAATCGGTACAGGTAAGACTGCTACATCAGATCAGGCAGAGGAAATCCACGCTTACATCCGTTCAGTAATCGCTGACAAGTATGGCAAGGAAGTTGCAGAGAACATCTCAATCCTTTACGGAGGTTCATGCAAGGCTTCAAACGCTCCTGAGTTGTTTGCTAAGCCAGATATCGATGGTGGCTTGATTGGTGGTGCTTCTTTGAAGGCTGCTGATTTCAAGGGTATCATTGATGCTTGGAAGAAGTAATAACTGAATTAATGAAAAAATAAGTGTTACAGGCTCGCGGCTCAGTGCCGGTGCTTGTAGCACTTTTAACAGTATTAGGTATGAGACTGATTTTATCGGCTGTTTTGTTTGTAATATCCACTTGCGCCTTTGCGCAGAATTCGTTCATAAACCATCTTGAAAAGAAGGAGATGAATAGCGGAGTGGTTACCGTCAACCAGAGCAAGGAGATTGAGGCTCTTGTAAACGGCACGGCCACCGTGTGTCCTTCGGCAACTTCGGAAACGACGGCGGCGCAGACGGCAGAGAGCGGAACCGAGGCAGCTCCCGACGGCAAGAAACTGAAGACATCGGGCTACCGCATTCAGGTCTACTCGGGTGGAAACTCACGAAACGCCAGAGCCAATGCCTATGCTGTGGCAGAAAAGGTAAAAAGAATGTTTCCCGAACTGAACGTGTACACGCACTTTGCATCGCCGAGATGGATATGCCGTGCGGGCGACTTCAAGACATACGAGGAAGCCAACGACGTGCTTCAGCAGATGCGCGAGACTGGCGCACTTACGGGAATCTCAATTGTTAAGGATCAAATCGTATTATCATTATGACAGACGACAACAAGTTAGAGGAGTTGGCATATCACTACAAGAAGATTCTTACGCTTCTTGGCGAGGATGCCGAGCGCGAAGGTCTTATAAAAACTCCTATGCGCGTTGCCAAGGCAATGGACACGCTAACACGCGGCTACACAATGAACCCTGAGGATATTCTGAACTCTGCTAAGTTTAAGGAAGAATACAGTCAGATGGTAATTGTAAAGGACATAAATTTCTACTCAATGTGCGAGCATCACATGTTGCCATTCTACGGAAAGGTTCATGTGGCTTATATTCCAAACGGATATATCACAGGACTGAGCAAGATTGCACGCGTGGTAGATGTATTCTCGCATCGTCTTCAGGTGCAGGAACGCATGACGCTCCAGATTAAGGAATGTATCCAGAATGCCCTTAATCCGCTTGGCGTTATGGTTGTTGTCGAGGCTAAGCACATGTGTATGCAGATGCGCGGCGTTGAAAAGCAGAACTCGATAACCACTACGAGCGACTTTACCGGCGCGTTTAATCAGGCAAAGACTCGCGAGGAGTTCCTGAACCTTATTCGCGGTTCTAAAAACGAGTTATAAGCAGTATTTTACAGTTCTGTCGCCAAGTTCCTTGGCGAGCAGATTCTGTATTTTTGACAGATTCTGGAACTGCTTCATAAGGTCGAGCACGCGGTCGCTGTCGTTGTTGATGGTGGCAATTTTCATCTGCGTTTTTATGTCGTCCATCTTTCTTGTTATGAAGTCGTTCTTCAGGTCGTTGATGATGTGCGGAACGATGTCGAACAAGATTTCTTCATCGTCCAGAATCTTCTGACCTTTAGAGTGATACTTGCTTAGCTGATAGCGGTCGCTCTGCAAATCGGCTGCAAGTATGCTAATCTCTTGGTTCGGGTGAAATCCGAAGAATCTTTTGGCCGAGAAACCTTCGTCGTTGAGATGCTGAATTCCTTCGTCGAGAATCTGTTTGTATTTAGGATTTGTAAAACTCAGATAGTCGCGCTTGAATTCTTCTGAAATATATTCGATAACGGAAATAGGCTTTTCGTTTCCTTCCTCATCCTCGTCAATGTAGACGTTTTTTTCTCCGTATCTTACAATGCAGGTTGCCAGCATCCTCTCTTTTGTCTCGGTGCTATTGTTCGTCTTGCTGTTTATGAAATCGGCAATCTCCGCATTCTGTGGCGTGATGAACTGAGGCGCGCCCTGCTCTTGTTCTTCGGCTGCCTGTGCTTCCAAAACCTCTGGCGGAACAGGCATCGGTTCGCCTGAAGCCTGTGCATTACCGGTTTCTTCGCGCTGCTTGCGAGCCTTCTCGGCGGCAACCTGCTTTTCAGACTGCTGTTTGTTTTGTATTCGAGCCTTGTTTACGGCATCGACGAGCACCATCTCGCTGATTTTCAGGAGCTGGGCACATTCGGTTATGTAGATGCTTCGTGTAACTCCTTCGGGAATTACCGAGATGCTTTTTACGATGTCGTTGATTACGTTGGCGCGCTTTATCGGGTCGTTACCAGCCGATTGCAGCAAGTGGTTGGTAATGAATACAATGAAGTCGGTCTGATTATTCTCGATGTATTCTCTGAACTCCGTGGCATTGTGCTTGCGCGCAAAACTGTCGGGGTCTTCATCTTTAGGCAGAAGAAGGATTTTCACGTTCATGCCTTCGGTAAGAAGCATGTCCGTTCCTCGCTGAGTGGCGTGGATTCCGGCATCATCGCCATCGTAGAGAAGCGTGATGTTCGATGTAAATCTGTGCAGAAGGCGCACCTGTTCCATCGAGAGAGCCGTGCCCGAGTTTGCCACAACATTCTCGATGCCGCACTGATGCATCGAGATAACATCGGTGTAGCCCTCGACCATGAAAACGCGGTTTTCCTTGGCTATTGCTTTCTTAGCCTGATACAAACCGTAGAGCTCCTTTCGCTTGCTGTAGATTGACGATTCGCTCGAGTTGACGTACTTCTGATTCACGCCCTTTGTCGCAGCGTCGAGCACGCGTCCGCCGAAAGCAACGACCTTTCCGCTCACCGAAATCCACGGAAACATTACGCGACCGCGGAAAGTGTCGTACAGCGAGCCGTCGTCTTTTTGCTTGCAGATGCTTGTGGCAAGAAGGAATTTCTTGTCGAATCCGCGCGCCAGAGCCTCTTTTGTCAAGGCATCGAACGAGTTCAGGCTGAAGCCCAGCTGGAATTTCTTTATGATGTCGTCTCTGAATCCGCGCGACCTGAAGTATGCCATTCCGATAGCCATTCCGTCGACGCTGTTGTAGAGATTCGAGTGAAAGTAGTCGCGCGCCCATTCGTTTACGATGAACATACTTTCGCGCTCGCTCTGTGCCTGCTTCTGCTCGGCTGTGAGTTCCTTTTCCTGAATCTCGATGTTGTATTTCTTGGCAAGCCATCGCAGAGCCTCGGGATACGAGAACTGCTCGTGCTCCATCAAGAAATGAACCACGTTTCCGCCTTTTCCGCACGAGAAACATTTGCATACGCCTTTGGCTGGAGACACCATGAACGACGGCGTCTTCTCGTTATGAAAAGGGCATAGACCCTTGTAGCTCGAGCCTGATCTTCGCAGTGTTACGAATTCGGAAACAACGTCTACAATGTCGGCTGTGTTTATAATTTTTTCGGCTGTGGCTTGATCAATCATGTAGGCAAAGATAGTACTAAATTTGTTATCAGGTTAGAAATTCTAACCAAATGATGTCAAAAAAAATCCCTTTTATCGAAAAAACATCAAAAAGTTTGCTGATGACATAATATTTCATTATTTTTGCTCGTCTTTATAAAACCGTAATATTGTGCGGTTGTAAAATCTATCGTTATATGCATCAGTTAAAGATTAACAAAAGTATCACTAACCGAAGCAGTGCTGCTTTGGACAAGTACCTGTCTGAAATCGCAAAGGAACCGCTTCTTACAGTAGATGAGGAAGTTGAGTTGGCACAGCGAATTCACTCGGGCGACAAGGAAGCGTTGGACAAGCTTGTACGCTCAAACCTCCGTTTCGTCGTGTCTGTGGCAAAGCAGTATCAGAACGGTGAACTGACACTTTCTGACTTGGTAAACGAGGGTAATGTAGGTTTGATTAAGGCTGCCGAGAAATTCGACGAGACACGCGGTTTCAAGTTCATCTCATACGCCGTATGGTGGATTCGTCAGAGCATTATGCAGGCTCTTGCAGAGCAGTCACGCCTTGTGCGCCTTCCGCTTAATCAGGTCGGTCTTCTGAACAAGATTAACAAGACAATTGCCGATTTTGTTCAGGAACACGAGCGCCAGCCATCTCTGCACGAACTGGCAAGGCTTGTCGATGTAGACGAAAGCAAGATTGCTGAGACATTAAGCGCGTCAAGTCGTGGAGCATCGCTCGATGCACCTTTCCAGGACGGCGAAGAAAACAGTCTTATCTCAGTGCTTTCAGACGACAATGCGCCTGCGGCAGACAACGGCATGGATCTTGAATCGCTCAGCACAGACCTTGAGCAGATTCTGAAAGAACTGAAGCCTCGTGAAATCCAGGTGCTTAAGATGAGCTTCGGTATCGGCTGCAACGAGAAGACTCTTGAAGAGATTGCCGACACTCTCGGACTTACACGAGAGCGCGTGCGTCAGATTAGAGAAAAGTCGTTGAAGAAGTTGCGCGATACAGCAGGTGCTGACATGTTGCGTAAGTATTTGGGCTAATTTTATGATGATTAAAAAGTTACTGGCAGCCTTTGCGGGCTGCCTTTTAATTTCAACAAACGCGGTAGCGCAGACAACGGCTCACATTCCGTCGGCAAGCGAAGTGGGTGCACTTGTCTGTCCCGACACAATAGCTGAGGTTAAAGCTCCTTTCGAGATGCCTCGTATTAACCGCCCGGTTTTTCCGTCAAGGTCGATGAACATCGCAAAGAGCGGAGCAAAGAAAAACGTGCTTTGTACAGCGGTTATCCAGAAATGCATAGACAAACTCTCGGCCAAGGGCGGCGGA
>JBGUGY010000278.1:0-4646 GCA_045111775.1 Bacteroidaceae bacterium
TCAAAAAAGCGGCATAGAAAGAATCTTTCCACGCCGTGCCTGTAAAAAAAACAAATAATGAGGATGTGCCTATTTTGACACACCCTCTTACTAAACGGAGACGCTTTCAGCGTCTGTAATACACAAACAATCACCATCTTCGTATATGTTGAAGTTAAACGCTACAACATCATCTGGGATTTCCGCACTCAACGTTTGGTCGAGCCATTTCTCAAAAGCAACATAATCCAACCCTTGATTCGCTTTATTTTACGTAAAGAAATTGAAAATACTCATAATTATTTCATGCAAAAAAGCATAGTCCGCTGGGACTATGCTCTCAAAATCTTAGCGTACAACCAGTTGAACAATCCGCCGAGCATTGCCAAGTAGGCAGCACCCATGGCGTATATAAGATGGGTCGTATTTATCTTCAGCTCGGTTATCTTGAACTGGCACATAATGTTGTCGAGTGCCGACACGATGAGCGTATGCCCATAATCCGAGCAGATAAATAACAGCGCGGCAAAGATACACACGCACGACCACATTCGACCAAGCACAACAAGCCTGTGGGTCTTTCTGTCGGGCAAATTCCTCATCACCCTGCTGCTGAACCCATTGTCTGGAATGTCTTGCTTCTGCTCTTTCAGAAACTGCAATACAATGTCATTTTCCTTATCTGCCATAGCCATTATTTTTTAAATAAGTACTAAGTTTCGCCTTTCCTCTGGAGATGTGCGACTTAATAGTCCCTTCTGGCATCCCCGTAATCTGTGCAATCTTGTCGATGGGCAAATCTTCCATCAGATGCAGCGATACGCACGTTCTCTCGTTTGGAGTGAGAAGCCGCATGGCGTTGTGTACGTCGAGTTTCATTGCTGCATCGGGTTCTGAACTCTGCGGCTGCACCACAACATCATCGAGCGATGATGTATCTTTCCGGCTGCGAAGATAATCATAAAAAACGTTATATGCAATACGAAACAGCCAAGTTGAGAACCCTGAGAGGTTTTTGAATGATGTTATGTTTGAATATGCCTTTATAAATGTTTCCTGCGACAAGTCATTGCTCAGTTCCACATCGCCCGACGTAAGGTTCAGCAGAAACCGCCGCACGGGCGACTGATATTTCTCAACAAGCTGCCCGAAGGCTCGCTTGTTGTGAAATACAGCCACTTGCGCAACGAGTGCAATGTCATTTATCTCTTTCATTACTTAAAAAGGACTGTCGTTGTTTGAGTCAGACTTTCTGTTCTCCGATTCGTTCTTATTGTATAAGTCTTTCTGATTTTCGTGCTTCTCGTCCATCATGGCAACAACATACTTGCCTACGCCTATTATCACCATAAGCAGACCAATCATCATTCCTAATCTGCCAATAATATAGCCAAGGAACACAGCCAGACCGATGCCGATGAAAATCCTGCGCACTGCCTCGCGCTTCATCTTGTATATTGAGTCTGAATTTATTACGTCAGGAGTCTTATCTGTATTGATTATGTCTGCCGGAATCTCCTGTCCCTTGTCGATTGCCGCCTGAGCCAGACGATACTTGTTGCGGCGGTTTCTGTAGATAAGATAAGCGATAAAGCAGACTGCCAGAATAGGCAAAATGAATACAGAAAGAAGAGAGACAACGGTAATAATCATAAAGCTATCCGACTTATCCGAGTCAAAATTAAAATTCCATCTTTTGGTAAAATGGTCGTCGTTATCAGAATCGCCCCAGCTTTCTGTGCCCGCAACGGTATCGTTAAGCAGAGTGTCCGATACAAACGTGACTGAGTTCTTCGAAGTGCTGTCGGTAAGCACAGCCGATACTTTCTCTTTCTTCTGCTGTTTGTCTCCGGGCTTTGCCGAAGCTGTGAGTGTCATTGTTGCCATCATGCAGCAAGCAATGGCGGTAATGAATATTGCTTTCATATATTTCTTTATTTTTTTGATTTTCATGTATTAGACGCAACGTCTGCAACAAAAGGTTGCATCATTCTGCATTTTTTTCTGAAAAAAAAACAGACTGGCAGCAATTTTTTTGCAGATTGCCGCCAGTCATATTTGTGTTCTATGCTAAAAATTCTTCTGTTTTAGAAAAGATATGCCACATGGAACTGCCAAGAGTTTGTCTTAGATGTGATAGCCTTCTTTACAGCATCATACTTAGAATCAACCTCTGCAGTCTTACCAAGAGAGATGTTATAGCCAATACCCGCCTGCAAGTGGCTCAGCAACAATACTCCAGCACCAAGGTTAAGGCTCACATTCGAAGCCTTCCACTTAACACTTGCATCATCAGCAACTTCCTCGCCAAACCCCTTCATGTCACTCCACTTCTTACCACCGATAGTAAAGTCAAACTGAGGACCAACGGCAACAAACATGCTAGCCAATCCACCCAAGCCCCAAGACTTCTTCAAATTAACAGGGATGGCGATAGAGTGCTGTGTGATATCCTCCTCACTTCCCTCAAAACCTGCATAAGCTGCACCCACCTTACCGTTGCGCTGGTTGTACATCAATGCACCGTCAACACCAAGACCGATAAGAGGAACTTTTACATCGAGCATAGGACCAATAAAATATCCTGCACGGTTGTCATTCTTCAAATTGTCACCGATAGTACCGCTTGTGCTAACCTTTGAGAGGTTAAGACCTGCCTTAACACCAAACTTTACCTGTGCCTGTGCCGGAGCAGCAACGAGCAATGCCACAGCAAGAGCGCACATTGAAATGATTTTTCTCATATATATTCTCTTTTTGTTGTTTTTTTTATAATCCAACTGCAAATATAAATACATTTTTTCTTCTTGATGCATTTATTGTGCGTTTTTTCGCAACCAAAGCCAGCGTTGCCCCCAATCTTCCATTATCTCTTGCCTAACATCCAGCTGATAGCGTGCTCCGGCGCAGTTGTGCCAGTAAGCCTCTGGGGCATAGCTGTCAGTCCACCACTGCGAGCCAACCTTATAGTCTGTCTCCTTAGGCTGAACATTCCAAGTGTTTGCGACCGTAAACTCGCCCTTTATCGGACAGAAACCCTCGACCGTAGATGTTATGGTGTACTGAAGTGTCCCGGTATAGTATGTTGAGTGGCGAACAACATAGAGTCCGTTGCCCTTGTAGTAGCCCTTCCATTTCTGCTTGCGTATGTCGAGTGTTATGCAGGCAGAATCTGCGGCAATATCGTTGCGCACCGGACCGCGCAGATGCCATTCTACTATACCACAAATCTGAGCTGTATCGCTTGCCGTCGTTGCGCCGTTAAACACGGTGCGTGGCGTACTGCTGCACTTCACGAATTTTCCGCCCCACGACAGTTCTTCGGGAACAGACGGATTGCCGTCCATCATGTAAAGCAACGAAGGCGTATCGCCCAACTTAGGATTTCCTTTATAATAAGCAGCAAAATCGCGTCCTAAGTTTCCGCTATCCTTAATAAACGTCTCAAAGAAGCCCTTGTTATACTTGTCACCGTTCTTTGAGTCGTAAATAAAGCCACGATAAGTCGTATTGTTTTCAATCATCCACAGATTAGGAAAGTTCTCTACGATGTAACAATAGCCGTTCACGCCCCACTTCTTGTTCGGACCGCCTATCCAATACACACGCAACTTTGGAGCAATATCGGGGGCATCGTGCAACGCCTGAGCCACATCTTCCAGACAGCCCCAGACCAAGACATAAAGCGGACGCGAATCCTTTCGACGTGCCTGCCTCACAATCCATTCAGAGCCTTCAGTGGGCTTGCCGAATCCGCACGGAGGCAGTTCTGACGTACGTCCCTGCTTTACGAGTTTGTGAAGTGCCTTCGGCTTCATCAAGCCTTTTACATGGCGGCTGAGGACGGGCAAATCCTTCCCGTAGACATCAATCATGCGATGAATTTCCTTTGCACTGCCCGAGCCGAACGACGGAGACGAAACCAAGCCTTCGAGGTCGAACTCATCTGAATACATCAACAGATGGGCTACAGACTGATTGTCATCAGGGTCAGTGCCGCCAATGTCGGTACTGACAATAATGCGATAACGCTCTGTTGGCTTCTGTCTGGCTTGCGAACGACCGACAAAAATTGCCAACGCAAAAAGTAGTAATGTAAGTTTCTTCATTATTTGTAATATGTTTTTAGTTAGAAAGTTCCAAAGTTATAAAAAAAATCGTTCCCTCCTAAACTTCCTGTGTTTTTTAACACATAACGTTCTCACTTTTCTGCTATTACCACAAAGTCTTTAGGCACAAAAAAAGCGTTTTGCCTTCTTCTTATCAGAAAAACGGCAAAACGCCAAAAACAAATTCTATGTGGTTGGATGTTTTTAATGTCTCTGTCGGCGAACCGATGCCCTTGCGCCCGAAGAGCCTGACGACTTAGGCTTAGACGACTTTGACGCCGTGCTCTTGGTCTTTGTGCTCTTTGACTTCGTTGCGCTGCTCTTGCTCTTCGATGACGATGAAGATGAGCCAGATGCTCCGCGCGAACGACGAGCCGAACGACCGCGGCGAACCGACTTCTTCTCGTCGGTCTTGGCAACTGATGCGCTGTCCTTCACGGCATCGGCATTAGCTGCCACCGATGGCTTCGGCTTCTCGGGCTGCGACCAGATGTTCTTCTCGAAGTCTACAAGCTGCTTGTCTATGCGCTTCTCCTCGGCAATGCGTGCGCTGTCGGT
>JBGUGY010000279.1:0-3692 GCA_045111775.1 Bacteroidaceae bacterium
GCGAAAGAATTCGGAGTTCCTGATTGAAGGTAACTACTTCGACAGCGGCGTGCGAAACATCTTCTCGCAGTCGAGCGCAAAGCGTTGGACATGGACTTCGACAAACTACACAGTCGAGTCGTTCAGTTCAAGCAGCAGCGGCACAAACGTAACAATGCCATACAGCTACACCGTTGCAAACGTGCAGAATGTTCCGACAGAGGTTAAGAAGTACGTTGGCGCAACGCTTACAAATCCTTTGGTCTTCGGAAATTCGAGCGAGACAGGCGTTCGCCAGAAAGAAAAGAATCTTGTTCCGGGACAGTTCATCAGTCCAAACGGATGCAAGAGCAAGAAAGCGAAGGAAGGCGTGAACATCATCGTAGGCGAGGACGGAAGCGTGAAGAAAGTATTGCGATAAAATACACAATAGTCAGACTTGCAGCCCACACTATGGCAACCCCAAGGTGTGGGCTGCATTGCGTTTGCCTGATGCCTATGCTCACAACCTGAGGCACGGCGGTGCTCAGAAGATAGAAAAGGAGTGTGTGCTGCCCTATGAAGCTGAGCGGTTTAAAAGGCGGAATATTCTTGCAGATGCCTACGAAGGCTATTGTAGAAGCCAAGGCGATAATCATTCCGAAGAGAGTAAAATCCATTGCGCCTACGTCTATCGTCATCTGCCTGCCGAAGATGATTATCAGCACAGACGAAATAATCATCGTTAGAATGCAGACGGGCAGTCCCGAATCTATCTGTATCTTATCCTCAAAATGGCAAAAAAGAGTCCCGGCGGCAAGAAAAATCATGGAATACATTCCAGAATTGAAGTGCATTATTGCATTTTCATCCCTGAAAAAGATTATTGCAACGGTAGCCGCGATGGCAGATATTGCCGTTATTTTGGCAAGTCTGAAATCCTTGCCAAGCAGAACTATTCCGCACCATATTAGTTCGGCAACCACCAAGGCTGATGTGAACCAGAACGCTCCTCCGCCCACGGCATCGAGCAGAAAGGCGCGGATGTCAAGTGTGCCGCCGTTTGCCATCATCTTTGGCACAAACAAAAGCGATGATACCAGCAGCGACGGCAGATAAATCCTCGTCAGCGCGTTGCGGGCGATGCCCGATGCCGACTTTCCGCTTCTGAAAAGCAGGAATCCGGAGACGAAGAAAAAGGTATTTACATAGAACGGCGACCGCAGGTTGAACAGCAGTTCGCTCTCGCAGCCGTATTTTACCTCGGCATGATACATGTAAACCAGAATCATGCAGATAGCCTTGGCGGTGTCAATCCAGTGTAAGCGTTCGTTGTCTCGCATCATAGTAAATTTGTACAAAAATAAGAAGAAAAACTTATTCTATATCTTGTATCTGTAGTTTTTTCTTTGTTCCTTTGTCGGGTGTAAAAATGAATATCAATAATTATGGAGGATTTTGAAAAGAAAGTCGGTCTGCCCGAGAACGCCATGCGCGAACTAAAAGAGGGCGAGACCTACGAACCGTTGATGTCGCCCGACAGCACCCCGAGGGAGGTTACCCTGTGGTCTGTGACGTGGGGCATCTTGATGGCTGTTCTGTTCAGCGCAGCCGCCGCTTATTTGGGACTGAAGGTTGGACAGGTGTTCGAGGCTGCCATTCCGATAGCCATCATTGCCGTTGGTGTGTCGGGTGCAACGCATCGCAAGGGCGCGCTGGGCGAGAATGTTATGATTCAGAGCATTGGTGCATGTTCGGGAATGATTGTTGCCGGCGCCATATTCACGCTGCCTGCGCTCTACATTCTTCAGGCTAAGTTTCCAGAACTTACGGTAAACTTTTTCGAGGTGTTCTTTGCCTCTCTGCTCGGCGGAATTCTTGGAATCTTATTCCTGATACCGTTCCGCAAGTATTTCGTTAAGGACATGCACGGAAAATATCCGTTCCCCGAGGCCACGGCAGGCACTCAGGTGCTCGTTTCGGGCGAGAAGGGCGGCGATCAGGCAAAGCCACTGCTTTTTGCCGGGTTGATTGGCGGCTTGTACGATTTTGTTGTTGCTACCTTCGGATGGTGGAACGAGAATGTTACTTCGCGATGCTTTGCGTGGGGCGAGGCTCTGGCAGACAAGGCAAAACTCGTGTTCAAGGTCAATTCGGGCGCGGCATTGCTCGGACTCGGCTACATTGTCGGATTCAAGTATTCGTTCATCATCTGCCTCGGCTCTGCTGCCGTGTGGTGGGTTATCGTGCCAGCCATCGCCGTTATTTTCCCCGATATGGAAGTTGCGGCTGGCGTTACGGCATCATCTGCATCGCCCGAGGTCATCTTCAAGTATGCCAAGGATATTGGCATTGGCGGTATTGCCATGGCAGGAGTGATAGGCGTGGTTAAGAGTTGGGGACTGATAACCGGTGCGGTTTCTCTTGCCGGAAAGGAACTTGGAGGAAAGAAGGACGCATCGGCGGTGGCTGTGCCTCGCACTCAGCGCGATTTATCTATGCGTATTGTCTGCATCGGCATCATCGCAACGCTTATCGTTACGTTCTTGTTCTTCCAGTTTGGTGTTATGAATGGTGTTTGGCTGTTCAGTATCACAGCCATCTTGGTGCTTACTATTATCGCCTTTCTGTTCACCACGGTTGCGGCGAATGCCATTGCCATCGTGGGTACAAATCCTGTATCGGGAATGACGCTGATGACGCTCATCGTGGCATCTGTCATCCTTGTTGCCATCGGTCTTGACGGAACAGCCGGAATGGTTGCTGCCATGATTATGGGCGGCGTAACGTGTACGGCTCTCAGTACGTCGGGAGCGTTTGTTACCGACCTGAAGACTGGTTATTGGCTCGGAAGCACTCCGCAGAAGCAGGAGACATGGAAGTTCGTCGGCGTACTTGTGTCGGCTGCCACCGTTTCGGGCGTGATAATGATACTTAACAAGACTTACGGCTTTACCAGCGGACAACTTGCCGCTCCTCAGGCCAACGCCATGGCTGCCGTTATCGAGCCGCTGATGAACGGAAGGGGCGCTCCGTGGATGCTCTATGGCATTGGTGCGGCAATAGCCCTCGTGCTCACGCTGCTCAAAGTGCCGGCTCTGGCTTTCACCCTCGGAATGTTCATTCCTTTGGAACTTAATTTGCCTCTCATCGTGGGCGGTGCGATAAACTGGTACGTTACATCTCGCAGCACCGACAGCAAGCTTAATTCTGCGCGCGGCGAGAAGGGAACGCTCCTTGCATCGGGCTTCATTGCCGGAGGTGCGCTGATGGGCGTGGTTAGTGCCGTGCTCCGTTTTGCCGGCGTGCAGATTGACTATTCTGAATGGTGGGCAAACAGCTGGAGCGAGGTGCTGTCGCTCGTTATGTATATCGCCGTCATCTGGTATATGATAAAGGCTTCGATGAAAGTTCATTGATTTCACCAATTCTTTAGTTGAGAATTGTAATTCGAAAGGTTTTGATTGGGAATTGACAACGGTTGGTTGCAATTCCCAATCTTTTTTTGAGAGAGGGTTGAAAGTTCTTTTCTGAATTGCGGATTGTCGCTTTTTTAGTAAGCCGATAGCAAGGGGGTAGCAAGGGGATAGCAAGGGGGGAGGTTCGACAAAACGTATATTGATGCAAATTGACAATTTTGTGAGTTGAAAGTTGAGAGTTGAAACTGCTTATTTGACAAATATCAATTCTGACGGGAGTCCAAAATTATAGAAAAAGTAGGATTTTTTGTCTTT
>JBGUGY010000280.1:0-9068 GCA_045111775.1 Bacteroidaceae bacterium
TTGCCAGCCTCGTATTTTCCGATGTTGGCATATCGAGCACCGCCCTTTACCAGAATCTTTCCGTCGGAAGTCAGTTCTATGCGGCTGCCAGCAATGCCTCTCTCGTCCTGAAACTCGATGATGAACGGCGCAGTTGTCTGTTCAGCCTTCATCTTTATGCTGAAATCAAGTTCCTTGGTGCTTGGAATAACGCGCTCAACCTTTGCCATGTCGAACGGATCTTGGTCTTGCATCAGCAGCGCGCCGTTTTTCAGCGAAACAGGAGCCCATACTGATGAGTAGATGTTCCAGTCGGTCATGTCGGCAACGGTCTTGTAAGAAGCAAAGTTGTCGTTGCAGTGTGCCGTTGCCTTCAGACGAACGGGCACGGGCACGCGGCTCACCCAAATATCTTCTTTGTTAACGCTGTATGTAACCCACAGATTCTTGTCGTAAGGCACTCCGTTGCCCTCCTGAATGCCGCGTGTGTACTGAGGACCGAAGCTTTTGTAGTTTCCGCCGTAGCGCATAGGCGTAATCTCGCCGTGAACAAGGTTCAGCGTGGTGTACTCAAGTCCGTCGCTGCTAAGAGATATGGCAAGCGGCCATCTGTATTCCGACGGGTTGTAGACAGTTGCGTATGTTCCGTCGCTCAGTCTCTGCCCCCAAATTTTGGCGTTGCTATTTACGAATCCCTTGGCGCGCTCAACCGGTTCGAGCCATGTCTTTCCACCGTCGCTGCTGATGCTTGTAAGCGCATGCTTCCATAGGCAGGCTATGCGTCCGTCGGGCAGCGTGTACCAGTTAAATGCCTTGTACGGCTTTCTGAGCGGAATCATAGGCTCGTCTCTGTCGGCCTCCTCAACCCACTGCATTCGTGCCAGCGGACTTGCCAGAAGTTCGTTGCAAGCCTGAACGAATTTCTTGTCCTTAGCCTTCTTGTAGTTAGGGAAATCGGTATTCTTCTCGTTGAAGTTATGGTTGTAGTAGATGAAGTAGATAGGACCGAACGTGCCGTCCTTCTTTATCTCTCTTACCACACGGCCTATGCCGTTTCCGTCGTTAGGGTCGTCTTTTTTGTCGAGAGCCACTCCGTAGTTGCCTATTGTAAGAAGTTTACCGTTCTTGGCAACAAAGAAGCCCACTCTCTGGTGCATAATGGCAATAAGGTTGTGCGCCTTGCCCTTGTAAGTCTCTTTGGTGTAACCTTCGGGCACTTTGTATTCGGGAAATACTACCGTCGGATTAGTCCAGTTGTAGCCGTCGACAGAAGTCATCAGCAGCGTGTGCGATGGCGGAATATGCTCTCCCACAGGGTCGGCAAGATACTGAAGGTAGAATTTGCCGTTCCAATAGGCAAGCATAGGCTGATGGTTGTAAGTCCATCCGTTTCCGTTGGCGGCCGATGGCTTTTCGCGGTTGGCGCGCATAACCTGAATGTTGTGGACGCCAACCACAGGCATCAGTCGCCCGTCGTGAGCCGAAGGGTCGGCCCACTCGCTTCCTGTGTAGTGAATTTTTTCCTGTGCGTTGATGCTTGTCGAGGCAATCATCAGTGCAGTTATTAAGTATCCTAATTTACTCATCTCTTCTTTTTTGAATCCTCTATCAGTTTCTTTACAATCTTCTTTGGTGCCATGAACACCGTGCCGTGCTTGTGCAGCGACGGAACATGGATTTCGTTTGTAGCATCGGCAAATGTCTTGAAATCCTTGGTCTTCAGCGCGCCGAAGCGGTTATAGCAGTAATCGTCGTAATATATGTAGTAGTAGCCGTTTATTGCTTTCGATACCGTAGGACCTTCGGTAAGTTTGTGCGTCAGCGAGTCGCTCAGTTCGCCGTAAGGGCCGTAGGGAGATGAGGCAAAGGCAACTCTCAGGTTGCGTGCCGGACGGGTGTTGTCTTTCAGAACCATCACATACTTCTTCTTTGCCAGTTTCACGATGGTTGCGTCAATCGAGCTGAATCCCGGGTCGTAGATAATCTCAGGCTTACTGAAAGTGCTGAAATCCTTCGTAGTGGTGTAGTAAAGACGATGATTGTTCTTCTCGTCCTCCACTCCTCTTGGATAACGTCCCGGAATGCACGATGCCCACACTATTACGAACTGCTCTTTCTCGTCGTCGTAGAAAAGTTCGGGTGCCCACACGTTAATCACGTCCTTTTCGCTTTCCATCACCGGAATGGCACGCTGCTCGCTCCAGTTTATAAGGTCTTTGCTCGATGCGTACCCGATGGTGTTGTCGTGTCGCCAACTCGTTGTCCACACAAAGTGGAACGTTCCGTCAGGACCTTGGATAATGGAAGGGTCGCGCATAACCTTCTGCTTTCCCACCTGCGGTTTTAGCCATGTTCCGTTGATGCTCGTCCAGTTTATGCCGTCGTTGCTTGTAATGTAGCGCAGTCCGTCGGTAGCCGGTTCATTGTATCCGGAGTACATATAGACCTTCTCGCATCCGCACGAGGAGAGCAGAGCCAATAATGATAATTTAATGATTTGTTTAGTATACGTTTGTATGAAAGTCATGGTTACATTTTTACCTATAAAGCATTTGTGCACAAAAATAATACAATTTTTTAAAGAATCTGTAATGTTGACATATTTTTTACGCATAACTGGCAATATCTGTGTCATTTGGATTAGTAATAATATGCAAAGTTATGAATCAATATGCGGAAAAATGCCCAAAAAGTTACTTTCAAGGTAGGGGGAAGGTTCGGGCTAGCAAGACGATAGTAAGACGGTAGCAAGACGGAAGGTTCGAGATGCGTATATTGATGCAATTTTGAAACTTGAAAATTTAAAGTTGAAATTCCAGGACCAATAAGGGATAATTTGCAACTGATTTATTCTTTTGGTAAATACAAAATGGTGGGTAGGAAGAAGGTAGGAAGAAGGTAGATAGAAGGAAGGTAGATTCAAGATAGATTCAAGGAACATCCAAGTAAGCCGGAAGGTATAGGGAAGAGTTTATAAGGATAGACCAATGGTTGAGGATCGGAATAGGACGACTCTTAACATGAAATTGCCAATGTAGAGTATGGGAAGTGCGAAACTCATTGTTCAGTCGAATTACGTGCTACCGAGGGGACGCAAGCGAACAGAGTTCGAGCGGCAAATTCGGCAGAACTATGTCCCTTTGGTTGCAAGCGAACAAAGTTCAAAGCCCATCTTACATAAGCCACACCTACTCACTATTATTGGGCGAAGGTTAGCAATCCCATTTTCAAAAAGACGCTGAAAGCGTCTCCCACTCAGTAACCGTAAGTCGGAACGACTTGTGGCATAAGAAACATTTTGGGAAAGCACTCTGAAGGAGTGCCCCATCTTTCGCAATGGAAAACTGTTGTTTTCTGCATCAATGCGATTACTTCACTTTCCAATAACAGCAGCATACTGCACAAACAAAAAAGGCCGGGAGAATACCCGACCTTTTTTAAAAAATATCGTAAAGATATTACTTCTCGTATCCGTCAAGACCAGAGTTAGCTGTTGCGCCGTAGCCATTGTCACCATACTCTTCCTTGTTCTCAATCTGGTTAAGGAATGTAAGTGAGATTGGACGCCACTTCATGTACTCCTTGTAGCTCTTTGCTGCACGCTGGTTGTACTTAGCAAGGCGTGAAGCCAACGCACCGTGACGCTGCAACAGTGCCCAACGGTTAAACTCACCGCAAAGCTCACGAGCATACTCGTCGAAGATCATATCCTCTGTGATTTCTGAAGTTGTAAGAGTGTATTCGCTTGCATCAGCTGTCTCGCGAGCAGCACGCTTACGAAGAACATTCAGATACTCGGCAGCCTTTGCCTTCTCGCCCAGACGCTCGCAAGCCTCGGCAGCGATAAGGTAGATTTCAGCCATACGCATAACCATGATGTCGCCGTTCTTAACCTGAAGGTTGCTACCCAAGAACACCTTGTCGTAGCTCCAGTTGAACTTAGTCAAGCAAGGACATGCCTTATAGATTGAAGACTGTGCGCCAAGAGCTGTGTATTCAGCCTCTGTGTAGTAAGCCTTATTGTTATTGAACAACTCGTCGATATTGAAGAGAGCATAGTGGAAGCCCTTCTTATCCATAAATCTTGCATGATCTGCTGGATGATACAAGTACAGATAGAAACGGTTGTCGAGCGAATCCATTGGATAAGCAACATTGTAAACCTTCTTTGGGGTCTCCAAGTTTGCAAGATCTGCCTTAACATACTCGCCAGTCTCTTCGTTTACACGACCTGTTCCGTATGGCCAAACGTATGCAGTGTACTGGTTACCACCCTGTGCATAGTTCTTGATAGCATCTGTACCAACATTTGCATAAGGACGAACATACTGACACTTGTAAAGCTGCTTTCTTGGATAAGCCTCTGTGTTAATCTCATATCCAAATTCCTTTCCTGATGGAGTATAAGTCTTTGACTTCCAAACTGACTTACCTGTATTCTCGTATACATCTGTATCCAATACGAAATCAGCGTCGTTTACACCATCCTCGTTAAGAGCAGCTGAGTAGTCAACCTTCTCAAGCATTGTCTCCTCGTCAAGACCATACTTCTCTACAAGAGCCTTGGTCCAGAGAACTGAATACTTGTCATAGCCCATACCCCATGCCTCGCATGAATAAGAGCCGAAAGCAGTCTGGAATGAGTTCTCCCAACGCTTGTCCCATGATGGGTTGAAGCAGTGAACAAGATAGTATGAAGGTGCAAGCAAGTTGTTGTTTACACGACCATACAAGTAGTTACTCTTATCGTTCGAAATCTTGTTAAGGTCAGAGAAACTCTGCAAGGCAAAATAGCAGTAAGTAAACAACTTATTGTTAGATGGGTTTGCATACCAATATGTGTTAGAGTCGTCCTGAGCATCGATGCCGGCTGCAACGAAGAGAGCCTCCTTGTTGTTACGGTTGTTTGCATCTGCCCATACATCAGCTACATCGTCATAAAGATAAGCACCATACTCGCTTGGATTCTTGATCATAGCCTCAGCCTCAGCCTTAGCACGCTCCCAGTAAGAAACGCCGTTCTCTGTCAAGCCCTGACCTGCACCCTGAACGTATGCACGGCAAAGCATACCCTGAGCAGCCTTCTTGGTTGCACGTGCTCTGTTACTCTCGAGTGGGTTTACTGGCAAGTTTGCAACAGCATACTTCAAGTCGCTGATGATGAGTGAGTAAATCTCACTCAAAGTGTTACGTTCTGCAGTAAGTTTTGGATTCTCGTCTGCAACAGTTGTAACAAGCGTGATAGGACCGTAGTATGTTGTAAGCAACAGATGATAATAAGCACGCAAGAAATGCGCCTCAGCAACAAGGGTCTTTACGTTCTCTTTCTGAATATCCTCTGCCTCTACACTCTCAGCCTTTGCAATAACTGTGTTACAGTTACCCAACGCACTGTACATCTGAGTGAAAGCCTTATCCCATCCTTTGTTCTCGAAAGGAGCCAAACCTTCGTAGTAGAACATCTGCTCTGTGTTTGTCTTGTTGTTCTGTGCCCACCAAGTATCAGTTCCGCACTCAGCCATACTCATAAAGTCGAATACGGTGTAAAGCTGTCCGTAGATTGGCTCGTAGCACTTAGCCTCCAATCCGTAGAAGCCATCGTATGTTGCAATAACCTCGTCACCTGTTACCTCTTTTGGATTGTACTCATCCAAATCACACGAAGCAAGCGATGCCATTGCGCATAGAGCCAAAGCTGCACTATATAATTTATTCTTCATTTCTTTTACCTTTTAAAGATTAGAATGTTACGTTAAGACCGAATACCAACTGCTTTGTCAGTGGGTAGTTACGGCTACCATTCATTTCAGGGTCGTAATCCTGAATCATATCGCTCTTAGCAAGAACAAGAGGGTTTGTCATTGTACCGTAAATGCGGAACTTCTGAATATTTATCTTCTTCAGCAAATCCTTTGGAAGAGTATAACCCAAAGTAATGTTCTTAACCTTGAAGAACGAACCGTCTACATACTTCAATGCATCGAAACCATTGTACTCAGACAACTTGTTCTTTATTGTTGCATCAAGTACAGGGAGAGTTGTTCCGACCTTGTCGAGCAAGTATGTTGGGAAGTTGCTAACACCAGTTGGGTCGTAGTCGGTAATAGTCTCATACTTAATCATCTGTCCCCAACGCATATACATATAAATTGTAAGGTCGAAGTTCTTGTAGATGAATGAGTTCTGGAAACCAAGTGACCAGTCTGGAGAGTTATGACCGATTGCCTGATAGTCGTTAGATGACAAAGAATACTTGTTTGTTGCATCGTATGTAACTGTCTCGCCATCAACAACCTTTGTATAAACACCAGTAGCAACATGCTTCAATCCCGGAACAGCAATCTTCAGATGACCAGGCTTCTGACCGAATACAGCAGCATCTTCTGCCTCAGCCTCGCTCCATACACCTTCCACCTTATAGTGACGGTATGCCTTTGTCGGCTCACCAACAGCAAGCATGTAATCGCCATTTGTAACAAAATCAGCAGTTGAACCCATCAACTTTGTAACCTCTTCCTTGTTATAAGCGTATGTAAGAGATGTATTCCACTTAAAGTCTGGAGTATCAATATTGCGAGTATTAACAGCAAACTCAAAACCGTTATTCTTAGTCTTAGCCATATTCATATTTGTCTGATAAAGTTGGTTATATGAATATGCACCATTTGTTACTGGCAAACTCATCTTCCAGATAACGCCCTCAGAGTTTGTGATATAGTAATCGGCAACTACATTGATACGGTCGTTCAAGAAACTTGCATCAAAACCGACATTCCATGTCTTTGAACGCTCCCAAGTAAGGAACTTGTTTGCAATAGTCTGAGCAGTTGTATATGTAGGCTGAATAAGCTGACCACCGATAGTAATCATACCCTGAGTTACCTGAGAGATAGATGAATATGGATCAATACTTGCAACACCAGCTTCTCCGTAACCAGCACGAAGCTTCAAGTTATTCATCACGTCGCGAGTGCTCTCCATAAACTCCTCGTCAGAAATACGCCAACCCACAGAAGCAGCTGGATAAGTTGCCCACTTGTGACCATCGGCAAGAACAGAGCTACCATCGTGACGAACAGAAACAGAAGCCAAGTACTTACCCATATACTGATAATTGATACGACCTACAAAACCAAGAGCCTTACTCATTGAGTAATCAGAATCGGTTGTTGTAGAAGCACAGTTTGAACCCATGCTATACCAAAGGTACTTATTGTTCTTAATACCAGAACCAGACTGGCTCTCTGTATTACTCTGATTATGACTCCAAGAACTTACTGCAGTAACTGTGAAATCGTGTGCCTCGTTAAGAGTAAAGTTATATGTAAGGATATTCTCCCACTTGTAGTTGTAGTTGTGAGAATGATTTATGCTTACGCTTGTACCCTTTGATACATCACCATTCTGTGTATAATATGAGTTAGAATACAAACCTTGGAATGTATTTTGTGTCTGATAAGTAAGAGCGCAATTCAAACGAGATTCCCATGTAAAGCCCTTAAAAGGAGAAATCTTTATATAAGGGTTAATATACAATTTCAAATTCTCTGTACGTCTGCGATAAACATCCTTGTCGTTGTTAAGCAACAAGTTAATATAGTTTGAGTCACCACCATCAGCAGAAGAACCTACTGGATAAGGGTTAATTGTTCCATCCTCGTTATACAAAGTACCGAAAGGTACAGCTGTAATTGCATCACTCTGCTTAGCGTATGGACTTGTTCTCCAAACGTATGAACCCTGCAAGTTTACACCAGCAGAAACATACTTGTTAAGATTATGGTCTATACGAATATTAGTAGAGTATACATTATAGTTATCGTTTGCATACTGACCCTTTTCGTCTGAGAAGTTCAAAGACAAATAAGCCTTAGTTCTCTCAGTACCACCAGTAAGCGACAAACTGTAGTTCTGAATATATCCGTCCTTCAAGATTTCATCCATCCAGTCGATAGTCTTGCCAGCCTTATATGCATTGTAGTAAGCAGCATTAAGGTTACCACCGTTTGTGCTAAGCATAGACTCATCGCCGTTATATGTGCCAGCATTTCTGTAAGCCTGACGGATTGTCTCCATATAAGCCTCACCCGAACGGAGTTCTGGGTTCTGTGACCAACCGTTAATACCAATGTATGAATTGAGGTTTACAGTAAGTTTACCCTCAGAACCGTGCTTTGTTGTAACAATTACAACACCATTCGCACCCTGAGCACCATAAACCGCAGTAGAAGAGGCATCCTTCAAGATATCGATAGATTCGATATCGTTAGGGTTGATTGTATTGATATCGCCGGGCATTCCATCGATAATGAACAATGGGTTACCACTTGCAGTAATAGATCGGTTACCACGCAACTGTATGTTTACGCCAGCACCAGCCTGACCAGATTCGCGAGTGATATCCAAACCGGCGACCTTACCCTGCAAAGCCTGCATTGGGTTGTTTGTTGGAGCAAGAGTAATTTCGTCGCTCTTTACCTGAGCAACCGCACCAGTAAGGTCACGCTTCTTAGCAGTACCATAACCGATAACAACAACATCTTCGAGAGTTTTGGTATCAACAGTAAGAATAATACGCATATTCTTTCCCGGAGTTACCTTTACGCGCTGTGTTTCATAACCGATGTAAGACACATCAATAAACGAAGCAGCAGGCACTTTAATAAGGAAGTTACCGTCAAAGTCGGTAATTGTACCATTGCCGGCACTACCCACCTGAACAATATTAGCACCGATAATAGGGTCGCCCATAGGATCGATAACAACACCCTTAATAGTAATCAAGTCGGCTGCTGCCGCTGCTGGACTTTGACTTCCTGCCGCATAGGATTGCAAAGGGCTTGCGAACAGACAAGAGCAAAGTATTGCAGCTGCACACATAGGCTTCGCAAAGCTTACATGTTCCAAAACTTTACCTTTTTCTTTATCAAGACACATAGATCAATTATTATGTAATTATTAATTACGTATTAACACAAATGTAGATAATCGCACCAAATATAACATTTTTTTTGTTTAAATCATAAAAAATGTTAAAATTCTTAGCGACATCTATTAAAAAGCATCATTTTACCTTATAAAAGTGCAAT
>JBGUGY010000281.1:0-2582 GCA_045111775.1 Bacteroidaceae bacterium
GGCAGAGACGTGCGAGCGTATCAATGTGACTGTCAGTATCATCGCCGCTAAGATAGCCGTGATCGAGCCACAATACGCGCTCAACGCAGAAGTCATGCTTCAGTCGACTTTCAATCTGCTCTTTCGAGAGCGTGCTGTTTCTGTTTTCAGACAGAAGACATTCGCTTGTTACAAGCAGAGTGCCGCATCCGTCGCTTTCGATAGAGCCGCCTTCGAGCACAAAATCCTGATTGTTGCAGTATTTTCCCCAGAAAAATCCGTTATTGTATAAGGTCTTGTTAATCTGATTGTCGAGGTTTGCGGCAAATTTCATTCCCCATCCGTTGAAGGTGTAGTCCATCAAAAGAGGAGATTCGTCGGTAATTACTGTTATAAAACCGTGGTCTCTTGCCCATGTGTCGTTTATGGGCATCTCTGCAAAAGTAATGTTTGCAAAAACGTGCGAAGGAAAAGTAGCGCTCAGTTCCGAACGTACGCTCTCGATGTCGGCTGCCACGATAAGCAGATGTTCGCGCGAGGCTATGTTGAAAGCCATTTTTTTGTAGCAATCCACCACCTCGTCTAATATATAGTTCCAGTCGGTATCTTTGTTTGGCCACGTTAGCTGAACGCCGCTCTGCGGAAACCACTCGGCTGGCAGAAAACGTTTGGGCTTAACGGTGTCTTCAACAATGTTAAACTTCAAAGTGCTTATTTTTGCAAAGTCATCTTCCTTTTTGCTATATGTAAGAGCCATATTTTGTTGTTTTGAGCACAAAGATAATGCTATTTTTTAAATGGTGCGAAAAAAATTTGTTGTTTCAAAATAAAATGGTTACTTTTGCGCCAAATTTAAGTGGAAGCAATATTTTTATCGCTTTCGCGCGCTACAAATAAGGAGCGAATAAATGATAATTAAGGAAATTGTGAATGCCCTTGAGAATTTCGCGCCTCTGCCATTGCAGGAAGACTACGATAATGCCGGCCTGCAAATCGGATTAACAGAGACGGAAGAAGTTACAGGGGTATTGTTGTGTTTGGACGTGACTGAGCCTGTGATTCGGGAAGCCGTAGATAGAAAGTGCAACCTGATAATCTCGCATCATCCGCTGATTTTCAGAGGGGTTAAGCACATAACTGGCACAACGTACGTTGAATGCTGCATAGCGATGGCAATTCGCAACGGAATCTCAATTTATTCGGCACATACAAATCTCGATTCGGCAAAGAACGGGGTTATGTACAAGATGGCTGAAAAAATCGGACTTACCGACTGCGAGATTATCAACCCACGCTTTGCCGAAGGTTCTGGCGAGGGACTGATTGGAAATCTTCCAACTCCGCTTTCGGCAGAAGATTTTGCAGGACTTCTGAAGCGTACGTTCAACGTAAAGGCTCTGGCACACAATGCTTTTGACGGAACGATAAGTAAGGTCGCCCTCTGCGGAGGAGCTGGCGCGTTTCTGATAAACGAGGCATTCGGAAGTGGGGCAGATGCCTTCGTCACGGGCGAGATAAAGTATCACGATTATTTCGGCTACGACGACAAAATGATGCTCTGCGCACTCGGACATTATGAGAGCGAGCAGTTTACGACAGAAATATTTACATCAATTATAAAGGAAGTGGATACAAACGTACCTGTCTTTGTGACAAATGTAAACACTAATCCTATAATTTATTTATAAAATGGCTAGAGAAAAGAAAGAGGCAGAAATGTCGGTAGAGGCAAGATTGAAAGCCTTGTATCAGTTGCAGACATTGTTGTCTGAGATTGACAAAATTAAAACTTTGCGTGGTGAACTTCCTCTTGAGGTTCAGGATCTTGAGGATGAAATCGAGGGTCTGAAGACTCGTATCGAAAAGGCTCAGAGCGACATCGAGGCATTGGACAATGCCATTAAGGACAAAGAGCGTGCCATAGGCGAGAACGAGGCTATGATTGCCCGCTACAAGTCACAGCTCGATAATGTTCGCAACAACCGCGAGTACGATACTCTTAACAAGGAGATTGAGTTTACAGGTCTTGAAATTGAACTTTGCGAGAAGAAAATCAGAGAGGCTGGTCAGAGCATCGCTCAGAAGCAGGACGAAATCAGCCGAAGCAGCGCGCTTCTTGTTGAGCGCGAGAAGGATCTCGACGTAAAGCGTACCGAGCTTGAGGAAATCGTTGCCGAGACTAAGGCTGAAGAGGAGTCTCTCCGCGAGAAGGCTAAGAACCTCGAGGCTTCATTCGACGACTCTCGTCTGCTCACTGCTTTCAAGCGTATCCGCAAGAACAGCCGCAACGGTCTTGGTATCGTTTATGTTGAGCGTGATGCGTGCGGTGGTTGCTTCAACAAGATTCCGCCACAGCGCCAGTTGGATATCCGTATGCGCAAGAAGATTATCGTTTGCGAGTATTGCGGTAGAATCATGATCGACCCAGAACTTGCTGGTGTTAAACTTGATACTGCATCTGCATCAGAGGAGAAGCCAAAGAAGAGAAGCATCCGTCGTCGCAAGACTGAGGAGTAAATCTCTCTTTCTAGAAATATCTAAGCCCCGCGACTTTTTAGTTGTGGGGCTTTTTTTTATGAAGTAGCAAAAAACTTCTGTAAAAA
>JBGUGY010000282.1:0-2367 GCA_045111775.1 Bacteroidaceae bacterium
TTGCGAAAGATTTATCACTGGCTACGTCATAAAGAAAAGTGTAAAAATTGCTACAAGTATCTTGAATTACAAGAGGCGTTTGTCGTGGTACGATGATTCAATAAGACTGATTCCGATACCTTCGAACATTCCGTTGTTGACTGTCGATGATGAGAAAAAGAACAGTCTCAGACAGAATATTGATGCGGATGGAAAGCTGGTTGTTGCCTTGTTCGGCGTTCGCGATAAGAGTAGCATTCTGAAAGCATTTTCGAATATTGTTGAAAGGCGAAAAGATGTCAAATTGCTGATTCTCGGCAAGTCCGATTGGGACGGAAATCAGCCCGATTGGGTTTACAGAACTGGCAAACTTTCGGCCGAGGAACTTGCCGAATACTTCAACATCGTCGATATTTTTGTTTTGCCAGAGAAGGTGAGCCGAAGGCTGAAGCGTGGCGGAGTCTGCCTCAAAAGCGGTTCGCTCGCAGCTGCCATTCAGTACCGATTGCCGATTCTCACGGCTTGTGGCGACCATACTGACCGAGTCCTGAAGGACAAACTGATGTTTGCCGATTTCAGCAATGCCGATGATGTTGAACAGAAACTCACGATTTTGCTCAACGACCAGTCGCTCAGAGAAAAAATGAGTTCTGGTTACGGAGATTTGCTTAACGAACTTACTTGGGAGCACACATATCAGGAGTACAAAAACATGATAAATGAGATATTATGAGCGGAGGATTAGTTGTTCATCCAACGGGAAATGCCAATGTCAGAGCTGTGCTCGACGGCTTTTGTGCGCACGGCTTGCTTGGCGAGTTTCACACAACGGTGGGTTGTGTGCCGGGCAATATCTTCAGTCGACTGTCTAGCTTTCCGGGCATGTCGATGCTGAAACGGCGCGGCTATTCTCCCGAGATTGCTTCTGCGTTGAAAACACATCCGTGGCGCGAGTTCGGCAGAATATTTGCCCAGAAAGCGCATCTTAACGGTCTTGTAGAGCATGAACGTGGTATCTTTTCGGTCGATAGAATTTATCAGAGTATCGATGGATATTCAAGAAAAACTCTTCTGCAAAACGGAGGATTTTCGTTTGTCTACGGATATGAAGATGGTATAGAATCGACTTTTACAGAAGCAAGAAAGATGAAGATTCCGTGCTTCTACGACCTACCAATTGGTTATTGGCGGGCGATGCGCGAATATCTTTCGCCAGAGATGGAGAAAAATCCGGATTGGAATCTGACTTTGGGCGGTTTTGACGATTCTGACGCAAAACTTCGCCGCAAGGATAGTGAACTGGCAATGGCAGACGTAATCTACGTTGCAAGCAGTTTCACGAAGAAGACTCTCGAACTTTATCCCGACCGTTTGGTGCCGATTGAGGTCGTTCCTTACGGTTTTCCCGAGGTGAACAGAAATCGCGAATATTCGAGCGCAAATGGCAGAAAAATTCGCGCACTATACGTTGGCGGATTGAGTCTGCGAAAGGGCTTGTCGTATATGTTCGATGCCCTCGAAGGTTTGGAACGTTACGTCGAACTGACCGTCGTCGGACTCGGAAACATCGACGGTACGCCAGTATTGAAGTCTAAATTGCAGAAATGTAACTACATACCTTCGCTAAGTCATGAAAATGTGCTATCTTTGATGGCTCAATCGGATGTGTTGCTGTTTCCTTCGCTTTTCGAAGGCTTCGGGCTTGTCGTTACAGAGGCAATGTCGCAGGGCACTCCGGTCATCACAACCGAGCGCACATGCGGTCCCGACATCATCGAGGACGGAAGCGACGGCTGGCTCGTAAAGGCTGCCGATTCAGACTCAATAAGAGAGCGGATTGAGGACATCGTCTCGCATCCCGAAATTTTGGCTAAGGTTGGAAAATTGGCAATGAACACCGCCGCTGGCAGACCGTGGATGGTTTATAGCGAGGCAATGGCAAAATCAGTAGAGAAACATCTGAAAGAATGGAATTTAGAATAAGCTGGGAACTGTTAGACAGATATATTGAAAAGGATCAGTATCTTATTCACAAACGAGCAATTTGGATTTATCTGATTCTTCTGATATTCGAGGGAGCACTCCGAAAGTGGTTCCTTACTCCGCTTGCCACCCCATTGCTTCTGTGCCGCGAGCCTATCGTTATATGGCTTGTGTGGGAGGCTTTGCGCCGCGGATGGATTCGCGACGGAATTGCCCAGCTTATGATGATTATAACCGTGCCGATGTTCCTTATATCATTGGCATTTGGGCATCACACTGTGAGTTGCGCCTTGTTTGGGGCGAGAATCTATTTTTGTCATTTTCCGATGATGTTTATAATCGGCAAGGTCTTGACACGTAAGGATTTGCTTACGATTGGAAAGTTCATTCTGTATTGTTCTATAC
>JBGUGY010000283.1:0-2867 GCA_045111775.1 Bacteroidaceae bacterium
CCTTGAACGTACCTTGAACGTACCTTGAACGTACCTTGAACGTACCTTGAACGTACCTTGAACGTACCTTGAACGTACCTTGCGGCTTACTATCCCCTTACTATCGGCTTGTTTCTTCGTATCTTCCCCGAACTCTGAATCAATGTTGAAGCTACCTTGACATAATCTTTCAACTCTCAAATTTCAACTTTCAACTAAAGAAATTGTTAATTGTCAATTGCGAATTGTGAATTGTCATTATATTTGCACCTCGTAAATCGCTTATAATAACAATAAATAAAACAAAAAATGGAAACAAATAGTTTAAATTCTTTAAGTCAGGAAAGGCTTACTCCCGCGCAAGCCTACAACGTTGGCGATGTCATTGCCTACAAAGTAAAATCAAACTATACAAGCTATTGCGAACTGATTGACGAACAGACGGGCATCACGTCGTATCTTCAGGGAACGTCAAAGCTTGTGCTGTCGAAAGGTCAGATAGTTAAATGCCGTATTCTGGCAATAAGCGAAAAGCATCCTAAAATAGAACTCGTTGACATCAGCGACTTTGAACAGAACAACGACAGCCTTTCAGAAGAAAAACTTACCGACTTGCTTTCGGAGAGAGAAGTGTCGTGGAATACCAAGGACTTTATAAAACTGCTTTTAACCGAGGAGAAGGAAAAATCGTTCGAGGCTCAATGCCACCGCTGGATTCAGAGCCTGCTGAATAAAAAGATTTCTTTGCCTACTGTCAGGAAAGACTGCTCCGACTTGCTCGAACTGTCCGAACTCCTTAATATTTGCAGCATAAACGAGAGAGACTTTTATCAGGAACGGCTGTCGCTATTGATAGAGCAGATGGACTATTACATCTTTGCTACCGAACTAATACATAACGAGGCAACCGAAGATTCGTCCGACACTCCGTCGTGCTTCATCGACAACCTGTTCGAAAAACTCCGCGTTTCGGGCTTCGTTTATCATCCAAACAAAAAGTTCAACATCCTTTCTTGTCTGTTCTTGTGCAAGCCCGACTTGATGAAGCATCGCATAAAGGAACTTCTCGACATTATCTGCCAGAAAGACATACAGATATGGGAGCGCGAGCCTTTTTGCAGCGCCCTTATAAAACTGCTCGAACTGTATGTGAGAGAGTGCGACAGCAAGATTGACAAGATTAAGGACAACAAGGAGATTATAAACAACAACATGCTTGCGCTGGCTGTGCAGCTTAAGCTTATGGAAAAGTCGGGCGAGTCGGGCATTGCCGACTATCGTCTGAATGCTGCACGACTGTGCGTTCTGTCGTCGTACCTGTATTCTATCCGCCCCGAAAAGTTCATAAATGCGGCATACTACAATCTGTTCCATTCAAAGGCAAAGTTCCCGGCATATTCTATTCAGAACGTGAGCACTCTGCCTAACTATATCTTCAATCTTCCGTGCGGAAACATCGATACCATAAACTCGTTCTCGCGCGGAAACGGCCGACTGCTTGTCTCGGGCGAGGGAATACAGCTTCTGGCTGCTGCCGAGAATGAGAACCTTCGCCCCGTGTTCCCTACAAAGCTGGCTCTGTGGAAGAACTTGCAGGTGTATCTGTCGTCGAAGACCGAGACGAGCCTTTCTTCGATAAAGGCAAACGACATAACGCCTTATCAGTATGTGTGGGCAGAGATTGAGCAGGAACTGTTCGATGTGAAGAAAAAGACCGTAACCATTGCCCGCAACTCGAAAAAGCGCCATCGCATAGACGAGACCGTAAGGATAACATTCACCGGTCAGGACGAGTTCGACAGAAACAAATACTACTGCCAGATTGAGGACGAGATTGGCGGCAACGGATACATTTACGTCAGCGACATCGTTGCCTATTCTGTTGCCACCTCGCTGCGCCACTTCTATACGGCAGACGGCAGCCGCCTCGTTTTTCAGGCGCAGATTATTGGCGAGGAAGACGAACTGTTCCACTTCTCGATGATAGACGACCTCAAGAACTATTTCTCTAACGACTATTACACCTTCGACGAGGATATAATATGCTCTGTCGGCGGAAAGCCTAACAAATACGGAATGTCGCCTGCCATAACGCGCGACGGCGTGAGCGTGAGCCTCAGAAATGCCAGCGACTTCGCGGATGAGATTGACAAGAACACCATCGTAAGATGTCGTCTTAACGGCGCAGGAACGGGAACATTCCACATCTCGTGCGACATTGTTGATACAGACTACTACGAGTTCGACCTTAACACGGCCTTCAAGAGACTCATGACTGAATGTAGCGTAGACAAGATTTCAAAAACGATTACCCAGCAGGAGGAAGAGCAGATTCTGAAGAGCGACAAACTCATAGACGAGGCGTATGTAAAGGAAGTAATCTACATGATAGACCGAATGGCTCAGATTGATTCGGAATATGTAAAGTCGTTCAACTATCTTGGCTTTGCCCGCGTTCTCTGCCTGCTTATAGGATGGGAGGCACAGGCGGCATACTACAAGGGCAGAATGGACATCATTGCCATGCTGCACGATTTCGCCACAAACTCAAAGGTTGATGAGGAGAAACTGGCACAGTTGGAGAATGCCAATGCCGAACTTTTCAGCAACAACGTGGTTCTGAAAGAGAAGTTCATGCAGTTGCAGATTGTCAGCTTTATGGACAAGGCCGAACACAATGCCGAACTGTTTGGTCTTGCAAGCAACGCTTCGCTTAACAATCTGGCATCTCTCGTCTTGGCCTACAACATTACCAGGGCAAACAAGCTGGAGACGTGCGCAACCGATATCCACAACAAGATAATCATGCTCCTCAACCTAAAGGGCGGCGAGACAGGACTGAAGCTCTACGGCTCGGGCGAGGAGACAGAAGAGGTTGAGTACAAGAC
>JBGUGY010000284.1:0-8368 GCA_045111775.1 Bacteroidaceae bacterium
ATAACCAGCACAAGCTACAAGGACGGCGATTTCCGCATCGTCTTCAAGGTCGATTCTCCGGCTTATTCATAACAGAAAATAACCAAAAACAAATACGCAATAAAATGAATATTTTTGTACAGATGATAGCCAAGGCAATAGGCATTGCCGACTGGCAGGTTGAACACACGCTCGACCTTCTCGACGGAGGGGCTACAATCCCTTTCATCAGCCGTTACCGAAAAGAGGCTACAGGCTCGCTCGACGAGGTTAAGATTGCCGAGATAAAAGAGCAGAGCGACAAGCTGAAGGAGATTCAGAAGCGAAAGGAAACTGTGCTCAGTACCATCGAAGAACAAGGAAAACTTACCGACGAACTGAAGAAACGTATAGAAAATTGTTGGAACGCAACGGAACTCGAAGATATCTATCTGCCTTTCAAGCCGAAGAAGCGCACGCGCGCCGAGATTGCCCGTCAGAAGGGGCTCGAACCGCTTGCTACAATCCTTCTCTTTCAGAACGAGCGCGACATCGAAAGTCGTGCAATGAAGTTCGTGAAGGGTGATGTTGAGAGTGCCGAGGATGCTCTGAAGGGCGCGTGCGACATTATCGCCGAGCAGGTGAGCGAGGACGAGGTGACCAGAAACAGAGTGCGAAACCACTTTCAGCGCGAGGCTGTCATCACATCCAAGGTTGTTAAGGGCAAGGAAGAAGAAGGACAGAAGTACCGCGATTATTTCGACTTCTCCGAGCCTCTGAAGAAGTGTACGTCGCACCGACTTCTGGCTCTGCGCCGAGGCGAGAGCGAGGGCGTGCTCAGAGTCAGCATTTCGCCTGATGACGAGCGCGTTGGCGACGACCTTCAGCGCAAGTATGTGCGTGGCAACAACGAGTGCAGCAAGTGGGTTGGATTGGCTGTTGCCGATGCCTACAAGCGTCTGCTCAAGCCGTCGATAGAGAATGAGTTTGCGGCATCGAGCAAGAAGACTGCCGATGATGAGGCAATACGCATCTTCGCTGCAAACCTTAAGCAGCTTCTGATGGCTGCTCCGCTCGGACAGAAGCGCGTTATGGGACTCGACCCGGGCTTCCGCACGGGCTGTAAACTCGTTACGCTCGATGCGCAGGGCAATCTGCTGCATCACGAAGCCATTTTCCCTCATCCGCCAAAGGCTGATGTAGCCAAGGCCTCTGCCACGGTTGTAAAGCTCGTAAAGCAGTTTGGCATCGAGGCTATCGCCATCGGCAACGGAACGGCAAGCCGCGAGACTGAGAGTTTTGTGCGCAGTCTGAAGTTCGACCACGACGTGAATGTGTTTGTTGTGAGCGAGGACGGCGCATCGGTTTACAGCGCATCTAAACTGGCGCGCGAGGAGTTCCCCGACGAGGATGTGACGGTGCGTGGTGCGGTGAGCATAGGTCGCCGTCTGATGGATCCTCTTGCCGAGTTGGTGAAAATCGACCCTAAGAGCATCGGCGTTGGTCAGTATCAGCACGATGTTGACCAAACCGAACTGAAAAAATCGCTCGATCAGACGGTGGAGAATTGCGTTAATATGGTGGGCGTAAATGTCAATACAGCAAGTCCTTACTTGCTTACATATATCTCTGGTCTCGGTCCTGCGCTGGCAAAGAATATCGTGGCTTTCAGAGCCGAGAATGGTCCGTTTGCCAACCGCAAGCAACTGCTGAAAGTGCCAAAGATGGGCGCAAAGACGTTTGAGCAGTGCGCCGGATTCCTCCGCATTCCGGGCAGCACAAATCCGCTCGACAATACGTCTGTTCACCCCGAGAGTTACGGCATCGTAGAGAAGATGGCAAAGGACAATGGCTGCAAGGTCGAGGAACTCATTGCCAATGCCGAGCTCAGAAAGAAAATCGACCTGAAAAAATATGTTACCGACACATGCGGTCTGCCAACGCTAACCGACATTATGAAGGAACTTGACAAGCCGGGACGCGACCCGCGCGAGCAGCTGAAGGTGTTCGAGTTCGATCGTAACGTACACGAAGTCAGTGACCTTCATGCCGGAATGGTTCTGCCGGGAATAATAAGCAACATTACTAATTTTGGCTGTTTTGTTGATGTTGGCGTGCATGAGAAAGGACTCGTCCACATCTCGCAGCTTGCCGATAAGTATGTTTCCGACCCAACGACGGTTGTCTCTCTTGGTCAGCAAGTTATGGTAAAGGTGCTCGACGTTGATTTGCAGCGAAACAGAATCTCGCTCTCGATGAAAGGCATAAACTAAGAGATGTTATAATACAAGCCAAACAGAAAATCCGCTTTCTGAAGAATTTTCTGTTTGGCTGTTTTTTATGAAGATGGCGGATTTTATTCTTTTCTTCGCAAAGTAGTTACCCAAAGGCATTCTTCTGACTTATATCGCAAAATTTTTATTTCGTTTATGTTCTCAATCCAGACACGTTTGCTTATTATCAAATCTTTGTCAACCTCAATATAGTCGATAGGACATTTTTGATTTCCGTCCATTATTGTATCTTTCTTCATTATCCATTTTCCTACAATTTTCGTACCCCAAAAACATCCGTGTTCTATATAGTAAAAGCTGCTATCCGGATTCAATATTAATTCTGTTTTTCCTTTGCCATAGTATATGCCAACCATTTCAGCGGCTGTTTGCGAATGGAGAGGCATTTGGCTTGAAGCAAAAAACATGAGAAAAAAGAGGAAAATAAAATTCTTCATAGATTTTTGATTTTTATCAGTGCCCAAAAATACACTTTTCTTTCAGAATGGCAAAAAGATATGCAAAAAAAGCCTTTACAAACGTAAAATAAAGAAAAACAAAAAGTCCGCCCAAATCGATGAGCGGACTTTTGTTTTGTATATAGAATGAAAAATCAGTTCTTGATGTAAGAATCCTTGAAACCGAGGAAGTAGAGCACACCGTCCAGTCCGATGGTGTTGATGCTCTGCTTTGCGCTGGCAACGACTCTTGGCTTTGCGTGGAAGGCAATTCCCAATCCGGCAAGCGAAAGCATCGGAAGGTCGTTCGCACCGTCGCCCACGGCGATAGTCTGCTGAAGGTCAACCTTCTCAACCTGAGCAATAAGGCGCAGAAGCTCAGCCTTGCGCTTGCCGTCTACCACCTCGCCAACATATTTTCCGGTTAGCTTTCCGTTCTCGTCAATCTCAAGTTCGTTGGCATAAACATAGTCGATGCCCAGTCTCTCCTGCAAGTATTTTCCGAAGAAGGTGAAACCGCCCGAGAGGATGGCAATCTTGTAGCCGTAAGTCTTCAGCGTCTTTATCAGTCGCTCTGCGCCTTCGGTTATAGGCATATTGTCGGCAATCTCCTGCATCACGTTCACGTCCAGGCCTTTAAGCAGAGCCACACGGCGTGTAAAGCTCTCCTTGAAGTCTATCTCGCCACGCATCGCGCTTTCGGTGATAGCCTTTACTTGGTCGCCCACGCCGGCGCGCATAGCCAGTTCGTCTATACATTCGGTCTGAATGAGCGTTGAGTCCATATCGAAGCAGATGAGTCGGCGCATACGGCGGAACATATTGTCTTTCTGGAAAGAAGTATCCATGTCGAGTTCCTTGGAGAGTGACATCAGCTTGCTCTGCATCTCGTCCTTGTCCTTTGGTGTTCCGCGAAGCGAGAATTCAACGCAGGCGCGGCTCTTCTCCTCGGCGTTCTGCTCAAGATGAGGACGACCCGAGAGACGAAGTATTGAGTCGATATTGAAGCCCTGCTCGGCAATTACGTTGGCAATGGCGCCGAGCTGCTTTGCCTCGAGATGGCGGCCGAGAACTGTGAGGATGTAGCGGTTTTTTCCCTGAAGGTTTACCCACGACATGTAATCCTCTTCGGTAATTGGCGAGAAACTTACGTTTACGTGCAGTTCCGTGCTCTTGAAGAGGACTTCCTTCATTACGTTTCCGCTGTTGTTTTCCGAAACGCGGATGAGGATTCCGAGCGAGAGCGTGTTGTGGATGTCGGCCTGACCGATGTCCATAACCTTGGCATCGTATTTGGCAAGGATGCCCATAATGTCGGCAGTTAGTCCCGGACGGTCGTTTCCGGTAATGTTCATCAGGATAAGTTCCTGCTTTTTATCTTTTTCCAGTTCGTTCATAATCTTTATGTTCCAATTTTTGTGGCGCAAAAGTAAGTAATATTTTGTGTATAGGCGCAATTGTGGCGCGTTTTTTTTGCCGAAATACTACAGGTTTTGTATGTATTCGTACAGTTTTTTGTAGAACGGATGATGGCTTAGGGTTGCCGCGTTGCCAAGGATGATGAGCTTCATTCGCGCCCTTGTCATTGCCACGTTCATGCGACGGAGGTCGCGCAGAAAGCCGATGTTTCCCTCGTCGTTGGCACGTACAAGACTGATGAGCACGATGTCGCGCTCCTGCCCCTGAAATCCGTCTACGGTGTTGAGCGTTATGAGGTGTCGGAACGGCTTCAGGTCGGCATCTTTCTTTACGAGTTGCCGCATATACTGCACCTGAACCTTGTATGGCGATATCACGCCCACATCGAGCCTTTCTTCCAGAATGCGCTGCTTTCCGATTTTAGCAAAATAATCTTTCAGAGTCTGAAGGGTGAGCTGCGCTTCTGCCTTGTTTATGCGTCCAAAACTCTCGCCGACGAACTGCTCGCGATATTCGTCCTCGGGCAGAGAAGACGTGTCAATCCACATCATGGGGCGGTCAAGGTCGAGAATGCTTCTGAATTTCACTTCCTTGGCTGATTCGACCTTGCCTTGGTAAAACCAGTTGCTCGAGAAGCGCATTATCTCCTCGTTCATGCGATACTGCGTTGTTAGCATCGTAACGGTTTCGGGACGGCGTGCCACAATCTGCTCCATAAGCGTGTGCGACAGACCTTGCTTTTCGGCTTCGTAGCACTTAACGGTTGGCGGAAGTTGCTGATGGTCGCCTGCCAGAATCACTCGTCCTGCCTTTCTGATGGCAATCCAGCAGGCTGGTTCGAGGGCTTGCGCCGCCTCATCGATAAAGAGAGTCGAGAATTTCCGTCCCGTGAGGACGCGGTTTGCCGTGCTTGTTAGGGTAGAGGCAATTACTTTTGCATCGGCAAAAAGTTGCTCGTTTATGCGTATTTCGAGTTCGGTGGCGCGCTCTTTCAGTCGGCTTATCTTCTGATGCGTCGAGTCGCCTTTCTTCTTCTGTGAGTAGAGCTCGCGGATAGCCTTCCGCACCGCCCACAGTTGCGGATAGTCGGGGTGGCTCTCGAACTTTCGTTCGTATGTAAATGACAGCATCTTGTCGTTAACACGCGTAGGATTGCCTATTCGCAGCACGCTTATGCCGTGGTCTACCAGTTTTTCGCTAATCCAGTCTACCGCCATGTTGCTCTGTGCGCACACGAGCACTTGACTCTCGCGGCGCAGAGTCTCGTAGATGGCTTCGACAAGCGTGGTTGTCTTTCCCGTTCCCGGAGGGCCGTGGACTATAGCCACGTCCTTGGCGCGCAGAACTTCGTTAACGGCCAGTTCCTGTGCGGCGTTGAGCCACGGAAAGCGTATATGGTCGAATGTCAGATGCTCCGCCTTGCTGTTGCCGTGGAATATCTCGCGCAGGTCGGCAAGGCGTCCGCTCTTGGCTTGCATCACTTTGTTAAGTGCCTCGAACATAAGGTGGTATGTGCTTTCGTCGAAGTAAAGTTGCACGCCCACGTTCTGTGCGTTCTCGAGCGTTAGCACCGCGCCGCTGTCGGGAATCACCGCCACCATGCGGTCGTCGTCAACATAACTAACTGTGCTTGTGAACTTGAAGTATTCTGTTCCCTTGTCGGTTATGGTAAAGAAACTCACCGCCTTTCCAAACTCAAACACCGATTCAATCTCATCGTCCTCGGTGCGGTAAATCTCAATGGTGAGTTGGTTGAGCGAGTTGTAGTAGCTTCTGCCAACCTTTACGGGCCACCAGCAGATGCCGCGCTTAATCTTGCGCTGCACGCTCATCTTGTCGCTCTGCTCCATAAACTGCTCACGCTCAAAGTCGTGCTCCATCTGTAGCAGAGTCTGAAGTTTCTGTAATTCGAGAATAGAATTGTTCATGGCGCGAAGATAGCACATTTATTTTATAATATTGCCGTTTTTTTATATATTTGCGGTCGATTATGAATAGCATTAAAAAACAAACACTATGCGTGCTGGCAGCCATGATTTGCGCAGCACAACAGGCAAACGCCAATCATCCAGACTCTGTTTACATTGCTACCTATGCCAACAACCCGAAGGCGGGATTGCATGTGGCTTACAGTTCGGACAACAGCCGATGGATTGGTATTGGCGACAACTACGATTTCGTGAAGAGTGATTTTGGGGCGTGGGGCTCGCAGAAGCAGATGTTTGCTCCTTCGGTGCTTAAGCACAACGGCGTGTGGTATGCCGTGTGGGGAGTGAATACCGACAAGCGTCAGTTTGCAACCACAAAGAGCAGCGACCTTTGGCTGTGGAAGCCTCAGGACTATCCGTACATGGATGTTCCGGAGGTTCTTGAGCCTGTGCTCAGTCGTGAGGGTGATGAGTTCGTGGTTATGTTCAAGACTGCCGACGGCTCGGCTTACAAGACCGTTAGCCGCGATTTCAGCCATTGGGCTAAGGCGACAAAGATTGATAATGCCGACTACATCTCGCAGAAACAGAGCATCGTCGTTGGCGGCTCAAGGGTAGAGGCTGACGTGAACCGCGTTCCGTGGCAGTTTGTTAACACTCTGATAACCAATGTTGATGCCGCCGCACAGCGATATGCGCGCGAGTGTGAGCGCATGACCGACGATGCATCGCGCTTTGCAAAAGTAAACGACATCAAGGCTTTTCTTAAACTCGATGCAAACAATCGTAAAGCCATCAGTAACAATCTTATAGGAATCTTCTTCGAAGATATAAACTATGCAGCCGACGGTGGATTGTATGCCGAACTCATTCAGAACCGTGATTTTGAATATTCAGAAGGCGATAATCATCGCGAAAAATGGAACGCCAAGACATCGTGGACGCTCGAGGGCGACGGCACGGAGTGGAGCATCGTTACCGACAATCCGCTGCATGCCAACAACAGCCACAGCGCTCTGCTAAAGACTGATAAGGTTGGAGCGCGCCTCGTAAACGGCGGTTTCGACGGAATTGTTGTGAAGAAGGGCGAAAAGTACGACCTCAGCCTCTTCTTTCGCAGCAATGATGCGCAGAAGGTTCGCGTAAGCCTTCGCGAGGGCGACAAGACGCTTGCAAGCACCGTTGTCAGCCTAAAGTCGGGCGCGCAGTGGAAGCACTACGGCGCGGTTCTCATTCCGTCGGCATCGGCAGAGAAGGCGGTTCTTGTCGTAGAGCCTTTGCAGAAGGGCGAGTTGCAGATGGATTTTGTGAGCCTCTTTCCGCAGAAGACGTTTAAGAACCGCAAGAACGGAATGCGCGCCGACATCGCCCAGCTTTTGGCAGATATGAAGCCTCGCTTCGTACGATTCCCGGGCGGATGCGCATCGCACGGCAACGGCATCGACAACATCTATCATTGGAAGCACTCCGTGGGCAAGCCGTGGGAGCGCAAGGGCGATTTCAACATCTGGAACTATCATCAGAGCCGCGGACTTGGCTTCTTCGAGTATTTCCAGTTCTGCGAGGACATCGGGGCTGAGCCGCTTCCTGTTCTTTCGGCTGGAGTGCCTTGCCAGAATTCGAGCCGAGGCGGTCGCGACGGAAAGAACGACGGTCAGCAGGGCGGTTTGTCGATGGACGAGATGAAGGATTATCTTCAGGAACTTCTCGACCTGATAGAGTGGGCTAACGGCGATGCCAAGAAGTCGAAACTCGCTGCCATGAGAGCCGAGGCTGGTCATCCGAAGCCATTCAATCTTAAATATCTGGGCATCGGAAACGAGGATTTGATAAGCGATGTCTTTGTTGAGCGATACAACTATCTGTGCCGCGAAATTCGCAAGGCGCATCCCGAGATAACGGTGGTCGGAACGGTTGGTCCGTTCTGGGAAGGCTCTGACTATGAGGAAGGTTGGAAGATTGCCAAGCAAGAGAAGCTCGACATCGTTGACGAGCATTATTACAATCAGCCGGGCTGGTATCTCAACAACCAGAATTTCTACGACAAGTACGACCGCAACGGAACGAAAGTATATCTGGGCGAATGGGCATCGAAGGGCAATAAACTCGAAAACGCGCTTGTAGAGGCTCTGCATCTAACCAACGTTGAGCGCAACGCCGATGTGGTGGTTATGTCGTCTTACGCTCCGCTGCTTGCCAAGGAAGGTCACACGCAGTGGAATCCCGACCTCATCTACTTCAACAATTCCGAGGTTAAGCCTACGGCAAACTATTATGTTCAGGCTTTGTTCGGGCAGAATTCGGGCGACGAGTATATCCCAGCCGACGTAGA
>JBGUGY010000285.1:0-4691 GCA_045111775.1 Bacteroidaceae bacterium
AGCCGAGCAGGCCTTGCAGATTGCCGAGTGGCTTGGAATAAGCGTGGCTGATGCAAAGGCTCAACATTCGGTAGAACTGATAAAAGCCGTCGTTAAGATGCGCTCGATAAAACAGCCCGAAGAAATTGCCGAACTCGAAAAGGCTGCACACATCGGCTATCTGATGCACACAACAGCCATTGCAAGCTGCAAGCCGGGAGTCGAGGAACAGCACATTGCCGGTCTGCTCGAAGGCATTGCCGTTGCCAACGGATGCGACGTTAGCTTCGAGACAATTCTTACTCAGCACGGCGAGATAATGCACAACCACAGCCATCTCAACACACTCGAAAGCGGAAGACTGATGCTTGTTGATGCTGGCGGTGAGACTCACTCTAACTATTGCTCGGACAATACCCGAACCTGTCCTGTTGGCGGAAAATTCTCGACAAGACAGAAGGAAATATACGATATTGTAGTGAAATGCCACGACCATGCCTTGGCTATCGCAAAGCCGGGAATAAAATGGCTCGACGTTCATCTTGAAGTCTGCAAGATTCTTGCCGGCGGTCTGAAAGACCTCGGTCTGATGAAAGGCAATATCGACGATGCCGTGGCAGCCGGAGCACACGCTCTCTTCATGCCTCACGGATTGGGACACATGATGGGTATGGACGTTCACGACATGGAAGGATTGGGACAGAAATACGTAGGATTTGACGATGAGGTTCAACCAAGCACTCAGTTTGGAACAAACTGTCTGCGCCTTGGCAGACGACTTCAGAAAGGCTTTGTTGTAACCGACGAGCCGGGCTGCTACTTCATTCCTGCGCTCATCGACCAGTTCAGAGCAAAGGGTCTGCACACCGACTTTATCAACTACGACAAGGTTGAGCAGTACAAGGACTTCGGAGGAATCCGTCTCGAAGACGACATCATAATAACCGACAGCGGATGCCAGATTATTGGCAACGAGCGTATTCCGCTCACATCAGAAGAGGTAGAATCATTCATGAATAATAATTAATAACGTAATAATTTATATGAACAAATTACTCACTGGCGCAACTCTTGCAATGTTGATTGCAGGAACAAGCGCACATGCACAAGACGAAACAAAAAAAGACACTACTGGTTTCAAATTCACAACCGTTAAGGAAATTCCAATTACATCAATCAAGAACCAGAACCAGAGCGGTACTTGCTGGTGCTACTCTACCCTTAGTTTCTTCGAATCAGAGCTTTTGAAGGCAGGCAAGGGCGAATGGGACTTGAGCGAGGCATTCGTTGTTCACAAGACAATGGAAGACCGCGCCGAGAAGGCAGTCCGCACTCACGGCGACGTATCATTTGCACAGGGCGGTAGCGCATACGACGTGGCTTACTGCTGGAAGCACTACGGAATCATCCCTCAGGAGGCAATGCCGGGCATGGGTACACTTCAGGGCGACTCACTTCCAAACAACGGCGAGGTTACAAACATCGCATCAGCAGTTGTTCAGGCTATCGCAAAGGGCAAGCAGAAAAAGCTCACTCCGCTATGGAAGAAGGCTTTCCGTGGCATCTACGACACATACATGGGCGAATGTCCTGAAGAGTTCACATACAAAGGCAAGAAGTACACTCCACAGAGCTTTGCAAAGAGCCTCGGTCTGAACATGGACGACTATGTGTCAATAACTTCATACACTCATCACCCATTCTACGAGAAGTTCGTTGTTGAGGTTGAGGATAACTGGCGCTGGGACGCATCTTACAACGTTCCGATGGACGACATGATGGCAATCATCGACAATGCTTTGAAACTTGGCTACACCATCGCTTGGGGAACTGACGTGAGCGAGGACGGATTTACAAGAGACGGTATCGGCGTTTGCCCAGATGTTAAGCGCGGTGCAGACCTTACAGGTACAGACGCAGCACGCTGGACAGGCATGGACAAGCAGGCAAAGCGTAAGGAGCTTACCTCTCGCCCACTCCCTGAAATCGAGGTAACTCAGGAAATGCGTCAGGAAGCATACGACAATTGGGAGACAACCGACGACCACGGTATGCAGATTTACGGTATTGCAAAAGACCAGAACGGCAAGGAATACTACATGGTTAAGAACTCTTGGGGAAAACACGGAAAGTACAACGGAATCTGGTATGTATCAAAGACTTTCGTCAAGTACAAGACAATGGATTTCCTTGTAAACAAGAATGCAATTCCTAAGGATATCGCTAAAAAACTTGGTCTGAAGTAAGATATTTCACACTTTTTTCAGAAGCCACCTCTTTGCAATTTTATTGCAGAAAGGTGGCTTTGTTTTATTTTTTTTCTTATCTTTGGGGCAAAGTAAAAAAACAAAACTTAAATGATATACAAATGGGAATATCAGACTCCAACACATAATGACATAGAAGAGGCAAACAAACTTGCTAAGGACATAAACATCAGTCCGGTATTAGCACAGCTACTCGTAAGCCGCGGAATCAACTCGGCAACCGAAGCAAAGAAGTTCTTTCACCCGCAACTCAACGAACTTCACGACCCGTTCCTGATGAACGACATGGACGTGGCAGTTGACAGGCTGAACGAAGCCATGGGACGCAAGGAACGCATAATGATTTACGGCGACTACGATGTGGACGGCGTTACGGCAGTAGCTCTTGTTTACCGTTTCCTGCAACAGTTCTACTCTAACATAGACTATTACATTCCCGACAGATACGAAGAGGGATACGGATTGTCGAAAAAGGGAGTTGACTACGCAGCCGAAACAGATGTGAAGCTGATTATCATTCTTGATTGCGGCATAAAGGCAATCGAGGAAATTACATATGCCAAGGAAAGAGGCATAGATTTCATCATCTGCGACCACCACGTTCCAGATGACGAACTGCCTCCGGCGGTGGCAATCCTGAACGCCAAGCGCAAGGACAACAAGTACCCATACGAGCATCTGTCGGGATGCGGTGTGGGCTTCAAGCTTATGCAGGCATTCTCGATTAGCAACGGAATAGAATTCTCGCAACTCATACCGCTCCTCGACCTATGTGCAGTAAGCATTGCCTCGGATATCGTTCCTATTATGGGAGAAAACAGAATACTTGCCTATCACGGTCTGCGCCAGATAAACGCAAATCCGAGCATCGGTATGCAAGCCATTCTGAATGTGTGCGGATTGTCTGAAAAAGACGTCACAATCAGCGACATAATCTTCAAGGTCGGCCCAAGAATAAATGCCTCGGGGCGAATACAGAACGGCAAGGAAGCCGTAGACCTTCTGGTTGAGAAAGACTATGCCGCGGCTCTCGACAAGGCTAATCACATAAACGAATATAACGAGCAGCGAAAGGACCTTGACAAGGCGATGACCGAACAGGCTAACGAAATTGTCAAGAATACCGATTACCTGAAGGAGAAACGCTCAATCGTAATTTACAACGAGGACTGGCACAAGGGCATCATCGGAATAGTGGCTTCAAGGCTTACCGAAATATACTTCCGCCCGGCAGTTGTCCTGACATACGAGGGCGACATGGCGATAGGCTCGGCTCGCTCGGTTTCGGGATTCGATGTTTACAGCGCAATTGAAAGCTGCCGCGACCTTCTTGAAAACTTCGGCGGACACACATACGCCGCCGGCTTGTCGATGAAGGCTGAGAATATAAAGGAATTCTCGTCGCGATTCGAAGCCTACGTTACGGAACACATTACCGACGAACAGACCAAGCCGACGCTGAAGATTGACGCGACAATCAACTTCAAGGACATAACAAACAAGTTCCACAACGATTTGAAGCGTTTTCAGCCCTACGGTCCCGACAACACAAAGCCGGTATTCTGCACCCAGCAGGTTTACGACTACGGAACGAGCAAGGTTGTGGGCAGGGAGCAGGAACACATAAAACTCGAACTCGTAGACAACAAATCGAACAATGTGATGAACGGAATAGCCTTCGGACAAAGTTCGCAAGCCAGATACATTAAGACTAAGCAGTCGTTCGACATCTGCTACACCATAGAAGAAAATTCTCACAAGCGCGGCGAAATACAACTTCAGATTGAGGACATCCGCCCGGCATCAGCAAGAGAACAATCAGACAATAATGGACAGGTTTAGGGATATCCTCAGAAAATACTGGGGATACGACGATTTCAGAGGCATTCAGCGAAGCATAATCGACAGCATAGCCTCTGGCAAAGACACGCTCGGACTAATGCCTACTGGCGGCGGAAAGAGCATAACCTTTCAAGTGCCTGCCCTTGCGCAAGACGGCGTGTGCCTCGTAATCACTCCGCTCATCGCGCTGATGAAAGACCAAGTTGAGAATCTGAAGAAGCGCGGAATACAAGCCACCGCCATCTATTCGGGCATGACGCAGAGGGAGATTGTAATTGCGCTGGAGAACTGTATTCTTGGTAGTTTTAAGTTTCTGTACATCTCGCCAGAACGCCTTTCTACGCAGATTTTTCTCTCGAAGATAAAGCGAATAAAAGTCAGCTTCATCGCCGTAGACGAGTCGCATTGCATCTCACAGTGGGGCTATGATTTCAGACCGTCGTACCTGAAGATTGCCGAAATAAGGGACATCATTCCCGATGCGCCGATTCTTGGCCTTACTGCCACCGCCACTCCGCAGGTGGTTGAGGATATTCAGAATCAGTTGAAATTCAGGGAACGCAACGTGTTCAAGATGAGTTTCGAACGAGACAATCTGGCTTA
>JBGUGY010000286.1:0-2803 GCA_045111775.1 Bacteroidaceae bacterium
CAAAGATAACAAAAAGGGTCGGATTCCATGCGAGGAATACGACCTTAATTTTTTTCACACTAAAAATGTTTTACCGGACAGCAATAATTCACAATTCATAATTCATAATTGACAATGCTCGTAAATGAAGATTTAGCGGTGGGAATTCTTGCGTCCCTTCGGTAGCAAGCGAACGGAGTTCGAACGTCAAATTCCCGATTTTTTTTCTCAGCCGAATTGCAAATTCGGCAGAACGGTGTAGATTTTTTTTCTCAGCCGAATTCTTGCGTCCCTTTGGTAGCAAGCGACCAGAGGTCGAGCGGCAAATTCGGCAGAACAATGGGTTGAATTCTTGCGTCCCTTCGGTAGCTGCTAACAATGTTCGAGCGCGGAAATTCGGCAGGACATAAGGCATCGGTAGGACATTAAGTAACGGTTACTGAGCGGAGATGCTTTCGGCATTTGCAAGCAAATCTGTCAAAATAGGGAAATCCCGATTTGCAATTAGGAAAAATCTCTTTTTGTGAGAATATAATTGTACTATCTTTGCAATGTGAATAGAAAGACAACATTAAAAAACGAAATACAATGAAACGAAATGTATTATTTTTGCTTTTGGCAATGACAGTTTCTGCATCGTCTCTGGCACAGAATACTGACGACGACATGTACTTCATCCCTTCAAAGAAGACAGCTAAGCCTGCGGTGCAGCAGACTCCACAGTCTATCGAAGAGGCGGCTATGGGTAACGGAGTCGGACAGTTCGACGAATACACTCGTAGAGGAACTTATATCGGCAGCGATCAGGCATTCAACGATACGCTGAGTTACGAGAACATGCCTCAGCCTAACTTCGAGACCGACAGCTGCTGGGTTAACGGATTCCACGGCACGGCAGACGACTACGAGTATGCACGCGAGATAATACGATACCGAAATCCGAGATACGCAATTCCTTACGGAACGCAGTTGTATTTTGATATCCTGACATTTGCCGACCCTTGGCTCTGGAATATCTACGACGACGGATTCTACTTGTATTGCTTCCCTACATTCACCAACCGCTGGTGGTGGGACTGGCGTTACAACCACTGGGGATTGTGGCGTAGCAACTACTACTACAGCTATTGGGGATGGCATCGCCACCGCTATTATGCAAACCCTTGGCGCGGCGGATATTACAGACTGCCTTGGCATCACGGAAGAGGCGTTGCACGTCACTACGTTCCTGTAAGACATGGCGGCAGAAGAATGGTTGTTCCGCATCACGGTGCGCCTTATGCTCCAACTCGCGGAGGTGCTGTTGGCGGCGGTCCGAGAAGAGGTTCGCAGGTTATGGGCTTCGGCAGAGGACGCACGGTTGAGCGTGGTGCTACACGCGAGAGCGTTAGCGGAATGTCTCGCTCAAGCAGCAACTCTTCTTACTCACGTTCGGGTTCAAACCGCATGAGCAACGACGGCTACAACCGTTCAAGCAGCTCTCGAAGCTATTCGGGTAGCAGCAGCCGTTCAAGCAGCAGCTATTCAAGTCCGAGCCGCTCAAGCAGCAGTTACTCAAGCCCAAGCCGTTCATCTGGCTCAAGCTCAGGTCGCTCTGGCGGCGGATTCGGCGGCGGACGTTCGGGTGGCGGTCATGGTGGCGGTCGCAGATAATCTTCTCTCCATAAAACCTTAAACAGTAAATATCATTCAAGATGAAACGAAATTTAAGATACATGGCAATTATGGCAGCAATGGTTGCTGCCAATGCCAACGCACAGGATGCTTACAATCTGACATCACTCACAAGCTCAGACCTTAACGGTACAGCCCGATATGTGGGCATGGGCGGCGCTATGAACGCCCTTGGTGCCGACATTTCTACAATGCAGTCTAATCCGGCAGGTATAGGACTTTATCGCAAGGGCGACTGCGCCTTCAGCCTTAGTAACAATACGGGCGACGAAAGCCGCAAGTTCCTGAACAAGGGCGAGAACTTTGTATCGTTCGACCAGTTGGGCGTTGTGTTTAGTTTCGAGGTAGGCGACTCACCCGAGTATTTCAACATCGGTTTCAACTATCACAAGGACAAGGCATACCATAATGTGTTCTTCGATGCCAGACCGCTCGGCACAGGCTTGTCGCAGACTTATCAGATGGAAGAACTTTTAAAAAGTCCGGGACGCGTAAGCGACATGGCAGAATTTGGCTATCAGACAGGACTTCTTGCCAAGGATGAGAAAGGCGATTACATAGGTATAGGCGCGTCGGAATACGGCTTTAAGAAGTACGAGAGAGGAAGCAGAAACCAGCTCGATTTCTCGCTGGCATTCAACTTCGACAACCAGTTCTACTTCGGAGCAGCGGTTGGCTGTTCGTTCCTGTCGCACGAGATAGCATCGCTTTATAGCGAGGAGAATGCAGATGGCGGATACGACCTCTCAAACTATCTGAAGACAACAGGTACGGCGGTTGATTTCAAGGTTGGCGCGATAATCCGTCCGATAGAGGACAATCCGTTCCGCTTCGGAATCTCAATCTCAACTCCAACGGCATATTACATGAAGGTAGACAACGGCTTTGCCTCTATTGATGTTAACGAGAATATTGAAGGTTATCATGCGCGCGAGATGGGAGCATTCATCAACGACTATCGCATAGAGACACCTTGGAAGTTTGGTCTGAGCGCGGCTACAACCGTTGGAACTCAGTTTGCCATCGATGCCGAATATGAGTATCAGGACTGGAGTTCGCTAAAGTACAAGTACGACGATGATGTAGAGGATGCCGTTGTTACTGGTCTGAACTCAGAGATGTTGAAGGGCGTATCTACATTCAAGATTGG
>JBGUGY010000287.1:0-2041 GCA_045111775.1 Bacteroidaceae bacterium
TTAATTTTTGTGAGAATAATTAAGAAAAGAAAATAATTGATTAAGTGATATGAGGTTGTTTAAAGACAAAGTCCTTCTGATAACGGGAGGCACGGGAAGTTTCGGTAACGCAGTACTTAACCGTTTCTTGAAGACCGACATAGGTGAGATTCGTATTTTCTCGCGCGATGAGAAGAAGCAGGACGATATGCGTCACGACTTCCAGGCCCGTATGCCAGAGGCAGCCAATAAAATCAAGTTCTATATTGGTGATGTCCGCAATCGGTCCAGTTTGACCTATGCCATGCAGGGGGTCGATTACGTGTTTCATGCCGCTGCGCTGAAGCAGGTTCCGAGTTGCGAGTTCTTTCCCCTTGAGGCTGTGAAAACAAATGTAATAGGCACGGATAACACGCTGGATGCGGCAATTGAGGCTGGTGTCAAGTGCGTTATATGCCTCTCTACCGATAAGGCGGCTTACCCAATCAACGCCATGGGTATCACCAAGGCCATTGAGGAGAAGATTGCTGTTGCGAAGAGCCGTCTTTCGGGTAGCACCAAGATTTGTTGCACACGCTACGGCAACGTGATGTGCTCGCGTGGCTCCGTGATTCCGTTGTGGATTGACCAAATTCGCAAGGGTAACCCCATCACACTGACTGAGCCAAAGATGACTCGCTTCATTATGTCTCTTGAAGAAGCTGTGGATTTGGTTCTCTTTGCCTTTGAGCACGGCAAGAATGGTGACATTCTGGTGCAGAAAGCTCCCGCTTGTACCATTCAGATCCAGGCTGAGGCTGTGTGTGAACTGTTTGCAGAACAGTCACAGTATGCTTCTCAGGGTAAGGAAGCTGCTGCAAAGCAGCTCAAAGCTGACATAAAGGTTATCGGAATAAGACATGGAGAAAAACTCTATGAAACTCTTTTGACGAATGAGGAGTGTGCCAAAGCAGAGGACATGGGAAACTTTTACCGTGTTCCAGCTGACAACCGCACACTCAATTACGATAAATATTTCAAAGAAGGCGACACAAAGCGTGTCACTCTTTCTGAGTTCAATAGCGATAACACAAGACGCCTGAACTTGGAAGAGACCAAAGAAAAAATCGCCTCTTTGGAATATATACAGAATGAACTTAACGGAATACCTAATATAGTGAAGTGATTTAGAATGTCTGAGTTCGGAGATGCTGTACAGGAGAAATGCAAGACATTTGCAGATAGAGTTATCAAACTCAATGATTATCTCTTAAGCAAAGCAGCAAATGCCAAACCGCACTATAAGATGGTCAACGGTAAGCGTACTTACCAAAAGGCGGTACCTGTTTAACTTCAAGCGGTAGCAAACCTGTGCAATCAGTTACTTCGCTCTGGAACATCAATAGGTGCCAACAACGCAGAGGCTACAAATGCTATAAGCCGTCAAGACTTCCGTTCAAAGAGCTACATAGCACTTAAGGAAGCTCGCGAAAGCCTCTACTGGATTGAATTACTTCATCGCAACAGCTATATTGATGACAAGCAGTTCTGCTCCATTTATGCAGACTGTGAGGAATTAGTAAAGATACTGGTAGCCCGTTGTAAGAAACTTGATCAAGAGTTGAATGGTTCAAAGTAGTTTCAGACTTCAGACATCTGACCTCGGACTTCGTTCAGATATGGGCAACTTCTATGCGGTTCCTGCAGATAACCGTGACCTCAACTATGATAAGTATTTCAAGGAGGGTGATGTGAAGCGTGCGATGATTGATGAATTCAACTCGAATAACACGAGAATCCTGAATTTGGAGGAAACGAAGGAGAAGATTGCGTCGCTGACTTACATCCAAAACGAATTAGCAGGCATCCCTAACTTAGTTTAACCCAAATCGGTCGTTAGAAGTATATTATTCCGTGGTTAGGTTTATAAAACATTGAAAATAAGTCACTTACAAAGTCATTTTTCTAATGGCGGTCATTAGAAAATTCAATTTATAAAGCATTTGTTATCAAGCGATTATGAAAGCAACCACGAAAATAGTCATCCTAATAACCGATTTGGGATAAAAAGGAAAAAACGAAC
>JBGUGY010000288.1:0-4548 GCA_045111775.1 Bacteroidaceae bacterium
ATCTGATTGCCACTCCGCTGCTTCATGTTTTTATTCTTTCATGTTAGGTACTATCTTTTAGGAGATACCAGCGATATTTAGCCGTACATAACCTGAACATTCTTCGCCTGCTTTTTCTCCTGAACACGAATGTTCTTATTACGCTCAATTTCACGGTCAATCTCTTCGTATACAGAGTTGTTACTCTTGTACTCTGGAACGATTTCCTTCATCTTTCTAACCGTTTCCATATTGTCGTACTGCTTTGAAATCTCAACAAGTTCATCGATGTCCTTGCAGACAGCCTCGTAATCATACTCACGAACCTCGGCAATACGAATCTTCTCGTGGAACGTAGGCTTTGTACCCTCCAACTCGTTGAGAACTTCTTCGTAGAGTTTCTCGCCTTCTCGCAAACCTGTGTACTCAATCTCAACATTCTTGGCATTTGAGAGTGCAATCATACGCTTTGCAAGGTCGGCAATTCTCACGGGCTTACCCATATCGAATACGAAGATTTCTCCGCCGTTACCCTTTGTTCCTGCCTCGAGAACAAGTTTACAAGCCTCTGGGATGAGCATGAAGAAGCGGACAATTCTCTCGTCCGTAACAGTTACAGGACCACCTTTCTTAATCTGCTCTCTGAACAACGGAATAACCGAACCGTTAGAGCCGAGCACGTTTCCAAAACGAGTTGTTACAAACTGAGTTGGCTGAACCGCTGCCATAGCATCGTACTTGTTTTCCGAATCAAGACGGAGTTTTCTGTTCAGACTCTGAACGTAAATCTCGCAGATACGCTTTGAACAGCCCATCACATTTGTCGGATTCACAGCCTTGTCGGTAGAAACCATCACGAACTTCTTTACACCATACTTAACACTAAGGTCGGCAATGACTTTTGTTCCGTAGATATTGTTCTGTACCGCCTCACTCGGATTGTCCTCCATCATTGGCACATGCTTGTATGCTGCAGCATGGAACACATATTGCGGTCTAAATGAGTTGAACACCTTCTCCATGTGCGTTTTGTTGCAGATGCTGGCAACCACTGTCGTAGCCTTTACGCCGGGATAATCGCGCGCCATCATCAGACGGACATCATGTTCTGGAGTCTCTGCCTGGTCTATAAGCATCATTGCCTTTGGATGGAACTTTGCCACCTGACGGACAATCTCAGAACCAATAGAACCGGCAGCACCGGTGATAAGCACTCGCTTGTCTGCCAATAATTCGCCAACCGACTTCAAATCGACCTTTATCTCAGAACGTGGCAACAAATCCTCTACCGAAACCTCTCTCAACTGTAGATTTTCGTTATCGACAGAAATCTGTCCGTCTTCAACTCTTGCCTCTTTAGCCTGCTGAGCCATGAAAATCTTACAGCCAGCACCTATCAATACGTTCTGAATCTCCTGATTGTTACGGAATTCATCGACACACTGTGGACTGACCAAAATTCCTTTTACACGCGCTTTCTTGATAATGCTTGCAAGATCGTCGTTAGGATTGTAGACTTTACAGCACATCAGGCGAGCATGTCTCAGTCTCGTATCTGATGAAATGAATCCTTTCAATACAAATCTGCGTGGTCGTTGAGTGCGGATATTCTTTGCAAGTCCAACGCCATCAGACTCCTTGGCGTAGATAAACACGCGGAGCGTTCTTGAATCGAGCGTAGAAACCTCGTAGAGCACCTTTACCATTACGCGTATGCCCCACATAACCATTGTTGCAAGCACCATTGTTATAAGTGTCTCGGCACGCGACAATGCCGACAAAGCTGCAATACCCTCTTCTTTCATTATTGACGAAACAAGAAGAGCCAATGCCAATGTTACAACATTTGCATAAGCAACCTTAAGCAAATCGTCGAAAGACGAATATCGTATAATACCCGAATAAGTGCTGTACATCCGAGCACCGACCATGGCAAGCAACGAGTAAACAGCCATCGTCGTTATAACATCAAAGCGGTTCTCTAACAAAACCATTGACTTGTGAATCATCCAATAGGTAAACACACCAACAAAAAAGATGACCACGCTATCCAGCAACAAAATGCACCAGTATGGCAGCGCATCCTTGCAGAAATACCAACCAGTTATTCTTCTTATAGGACTCATATTCGTACTTAAATTTAAAGTTTGTTCTTTTTCCATTCTATTTTCCCAACTTGTTTTTCACAGCCATTTTTCATTTCTTGTAAGCTCCGTCTTTGGCTTCAAGTATTGTGCTGCTTTCATGTACTATCACGCTATGCCAAACACCTTGCGGGACTTGTATTCCGAATTTCTTTTCGCGAGGACAGATGCGATAGCGCGCCTTTTCAGTAAAATCAGACTCTCCGTTATTATTTGAATGTTCTTCGTATAATACCCAGTCGAGACATCCGTCCAGACAGACAACGGTTTCCGATGTGTCGGTGTGCCGATGTATTGGGACTTTCGTTCCCGGTTCGAGTGCATTGAGCATTCGCTGCGATGTATCGTCCGGAGTCGTTCGCAAGTCGAAGTTCATGCGAAGACGTTCGTTCTCTTTCGCCTCTCCGTGCAACACAGAAAGCAAATTATCATCTATTATTTGTACATCCATAGTATAATCTTAACCCAGCAAAAACAAATTATAAACAAATGTTTGCCAGACCTTTATCCAGTCTGTTTCTTCTAATATATAGAAAGGTTGAATTTCGGATGTAAAGGTACATAAAATATTTAAAATTCACGATTTTACTAAGGCTATTTTTTCATCAAGGATAATATTCTTGATTTAAGTTAATCGCGCTTTAAGAGTAGTTTCTTCACATATTTTATTGAATTTCAAGCAAAATTCTCACAAAAATCACAAAAAAAGAGAGCCGTTTCGCTATCTTTTTCAGAAGCGAAACGGCTCTCTTTCTGCAATACACCTTACCTTACTTTAATTTGTCGCCATTTATAACGACTTTCTTCAGAGTAAGATTCTCGATTATGCTCTTGTCGAGGTCGCCATTCTTTGTTGTGACATTGAACTTCTCGAACAAGAAATCTTTGAGTTTGTATTGGTCATCTGCCTTCTCCAAGTTAAAGACAACCTTGCAATTTACGTTGATATTGCGCATAACGATGTTCTGCGAGTAAGACATAGGAGTATCCTTGCGACCTTTGAGATCGAAGAACTGAGTCCAAGGGCGGACAACAAGCACATTGTCAACATCGCCAGTAATGTCCTCAACCGTGATGTATTCGTACATCTGCGGAGTATCAGGGCGCATCTTGAGCCACAACAATCGGCTTGCCTTGTCAATCTTGCATCGGCGGACGATGATGTTCTTGTCGTGAATACTCTCGCTTCCGCATGTCAGTGCGCCATGGCAGAATCCGTAGTTACAATCTTCGATGATGATATTCGTATTCTCGCCATTATTCTCGTCCTTATCTGCCCAAGGACCTTTTCCGCCTTTCAACGCAACGGCATCGTCATTTACCGCCATGTAGCAGTTTTTAATCAGCACGTTGTTGCAAACGTCGATGTCAACGGCATCGGTACTTGGAGCCTTTACGGGAGATGCAGGTGAAGTGATTGTGAGTCCGAGCAACTTAACGTAGTTTGAACGATACAAATGAGTTGTCCAGAAAGGAGAATTCTTCAACTTCACGCCAGCGATGAGAACCTCGTTGCTGTTTGATACATAAACCAGTCGCGGACGAAGTTCTTCCATATTCGTACACTTAGGATTAACCTTTCTTCTGAGCCAGAACGACTTCCAATAACGCAAGCCGTTGCCGTCGAGAGTGCCCTCGCCAGTCAGTTTGAATCCGTTTACATTGTCGACATTGATGAGCGCAGCAAAATAGTCGAGCGTCTGACCTTCCATTCTGGTCTTCAGAATCGGGAAATTGCTAATATCGTCGCTTCCTTTTATCGTCGCGCCCTTCTTCAGATGAAGGTTTGTACCCTGACGGAAGAAAAGCGAACCGCTGAGGAAGGTACCTTCGGGAACAACGATAACGCCTCCACCCTCTTGAGCAGCCTTGTCGATAACAGCCTGAATCTTCTCAGTCTGAATAATCGTGCTGTCGTTAACCACTCCGTAGTCTGTGATGACGTATGCCTTTCCCTGCTCTGCCAATGTCGGAACTGATATGTTTCTGAACCATTCAGGAACTACGGTTCCGTCTGGAAACTTGTCATCGGCAGCCACAGATTTGACCGTAGCCATCGCCACCAATCCTAAAAAGAATAAATGCTTTAGTTTCATATTTCGATTATAATCAATGATATCCGTTTTAATAACCTCTGGCAAAACGCAAAACATCCGTCATCAATTACGCATTGCCACAATTGTAGCAAAGATAATGCATTATTTTTACATTATAATAAGAATGAATGTTTTTTTTACTATCTTCGCCCCACATTAACATTGATTTATGGCTAACAAGGAAAAAACAGTATACGTTTGCAAAGAATGTGGCTACGACTCGCCTAAATGGATTGGTAAATGCCCTGCCTGCGGTGCGTGGAACACTTTTGTTGTGCAGGTTATAAGGAAAGAAAGCAACTCGTCGGCGGCTGCAAGCAGATACGCTT
>JBGUGY010000289.1:0-22773 GCA_045111775.1 Bacteroidaceae bacterium
GTCTTGATAACCTATTAATTGAAAAGTACGAGGAGAAATGTAGCATCGAAGACTTATCAAAAATTTTTTGTGTTCGGAGATTTACGAGCAAGGATGGTCGATTTAAATTTGATTTGTGGGATTTTATAAATAACACTCCAAGTATGGTGAATGTTGTACTTGACTATAAAACGGTAAAAGAGTGGGAGGACTTGTTTAAGTTCATCTTAGGCTCAATGTACAATGATTTACAAAATCCAAAGATTGAAAGATTGGAGTTAGATCACTCACAAATAAAAATGGTAACTAAACATTAAAAATTTTATAGTATAAAATGAAAACAATAAAAAAAAGCAGATTACGTTTTTGGCTTACTGCCTATATAACAGAATGCATACATAGTATGCGTACATCTGAACTTCCAGAATTTAATAAGTGGGCAAAATCTTTTGATAAAAAAGATGCAAACTTTGTTGTTAACCTGGAGTTTATAAATGATTGGGGCTATGACGAGCGAGAGTTAATTCCATTGGATGAAGCTGCTAATTACGCAAATAAGTTAATGCAAAGAATTGTAAATAGCTGGTATTTGTAAGTTTTACATTTTGAGTTCTAAAGACATCTCCAAGTATGGTATGTCCACACTTAGAGATGTCTTTTTCAAACAAATTTTTAATTAATCATTTAATCTTATTTTTTCTTCGTAAGTATAAACTTGTCGCCGTACATATTCCACGAAAGGGGCAGAGTAAGGCTGAAGTTCTTCTCGGCTATGAATTTCTGCTGGGTCGAGATGCGCGAGAGGTCGGAATGTGCGGCTTCCTTTTTCATTACTATCGTGCGTGCCGCCAGAAAGGTGTTGAGCCACTCAGTCTCATCGCCCTTTACCGACGGCGGATTCGACTTTGCCAACGCCGCCTTGCGAATGCCTCCGAAGCTGTCTTCGTCCTCACCCGGACCGTGAACAACCAGCGCGTCGTAGTAAATAAACGCGCCGAGCGTGCTAAGACCGTCTTTCTGGGCATAATACATCGCCGGATTGTAATACATAGCATTCAGGACAGAGTCTTGCGCCGCTATCATCTCGGCATCTTTAGACGCCGTTTTCCACGCCTTTACAAAGGCATCGCCAAGACCTTCGTGTGAGGGCGAGCCGTTGACTTTTTCGAGGGCTGGAATGTATTTCTTCAGCGGATTGTTTTTTGGCTTTAGTGCAACATAACGCTTCACCACCTCAATCATATCGCCTGTCCCCGAAGTAAACCCTATGACGCCTGCCGTATATCCGCGTCCATCGCCAATATCCTCGATATAAGCATATTGCGCATTAAAGTCGAGCGATGAATTCTCGGCAGAAGATACAAGGCTGAAGAATACGGTTCGCGCATCTTGTGCTATTTCTGCGCTTATAGTCTGTGGCTGCGCGCTACAGAACGATGACAATGCCAGAAAAGATATTAGAAAAAAAGTCTTAACCATTTTGTAAAGTTTTAAGATACCGCAAAGTTAATAATTTTGTAAACAAACAGCAATTTTATCTGTGCTATTCTTTTTGGATTTCGTAATCGCCTCGAAAATTTGCTATTTTGGCTCTAAAGTTAATACGGCAACAAAAAAAGAACCTATAGAGCCAATTAAATAAAAAAGCACTAATACCAATCCAATTTTCCTTTGCGTTGGCGACTCTTTTTCAAATTCCACCCTATATGTTTTCCATTTCTTCTTATTATAAAATAACAAAAAGTTCAATACAATAAACAAAATAGAATATAGATATGGTCTATACCCACTCAGATTCATTTGCACATCAAAATGGGTAATTGCACCAATTACTACAAAAACTGTTAATATCTGATATGCATGAACAAGAGACAGTATTAAAATAGTATTAATTACAGGCGTATCTTCTCGAAAGTGATACAATCTGTATATCAAGTATCTATAAAATTTACAAAGTGGTAACATAATTTATTCGTTTTTTATACCTAATGCCCAATTAACAACTCCACATGCATCAATCTCCCTTAATGAATTATCTCAAATCCGCAATAGATGAAAGAATCTATTTCCAGACAGTCGCAGCCCTCTTTTATTTTGATATTGCCATTATTTATGTCGAAATCTAAGATTTCACGCCTTATTTTTTCTTTGGTAAAAGGATTCAAAACTCTGTTTCTGTCTACATACATCCCATCTGCCCACACTCGCCTATCATAATCATCATAGACTTTTATTCTTGCACGATGAGTGGTCGAATCTATTTCCAATATGTCGTACCAGCAGCCAAAGTCGGGAGCACCCACCCAAAATGCTGATTTTGTAGGCGGTTGTTCGGTGGCATTCAAGTCAAAATCCCCTTGGCTTATATCTACGCACAGAAATAAACATATTGCCAATACCAACAAACTAATGCCTGTAACAAATACTATTTTCTTTTTCATCAGCAAATATAATTGACTGTGCCTTCTTTTGCCACCATCATACAAAATCTTTTATGACAAAACTCTTTCAAACATAAAGAGATTACAGAAATCATACAAGCGCAATGTAATATGAAAACTGTTTGCATATTCGCTACGCCTATAGTTTCGCCATCAACAGTAGGCGGAATTGTGATTGTATCGAGTCGATTGTTATACAATAAAGCCAGCAACGTGAACAAGTTAAGAACAAATACTTGTTTGGCTGTTCTACCAATGAAAAAATTTAATATCAGGCACAATCCACAGACAGTATTCACTAATGAATATAAGCCAGTCCATAGATAGACAGAAATAGCCAACAACAATTGGCACATTACCAAAACGACTGCGCCAATATTGTTTTTTACGTTTTTCCAGCAGAATACGCATAATGCCGCAAAGCCACCTAAAAATAACGCAAAATACAGTATCAGAATCCTTATACTTTCAGTACTGAAAAAGACAAACAAAATAACCAAGGTATAAATAAAGGTTGCAATTACAGCAAGATTTACTTCTCTCTGTCTGTTAGCCAAGATTTCTTTCAAACATACAGAAATTATAGAAACTATTCGGGCACAATGCAAGATGGCGATATAATATGTATCATATACAACAGACTCGCTACCTGTGAATTTTTCAGCAGCATACAAGACATTTACCGAAATAATCAGCAAAGTGTATAAATTTAGCACAAACACTTGCCTTGAATTTTTCCCGACGAAATAATTCAGCACAAGAAACAGACCATAAAAAGGACACATAAAGGTTACCAAATCCTCCCTCTGATATTCTGTTAATATAATCAGCAACAACTGACTAACCAATAGAACGATGATTCTTTTGTCTTTTATAATTCTTTCTCCAAACCAAGTATCCCCCAACAAAAGGATAGCCGACCACAAGCCAAAGCAAAGAAATATCATTACTATATTTCCAAAACAAACACAAGAACAGACAAAAGATATTGCAACGGCTATTGTGTAAAATATTGTTATTATGGTTTTCATTCCTATCTGTAGTTTTTCAAATTACTACTATTTGGCGGTAAATATACAAATAATATTTGTTTAAAGACCATTTTTCAGTCTGCCTTTTTCTGAAAAACAATAGCAATCTTGCCAATTAAGTTTTTGTAAACTGCGTATGAAATAAGAGCGATTTTCCAACCTTCATTTTTAAACGTTCAGCTTCTCCATCACCTACCCTGCGTATATCTTGCATATACCCGACATATACCTAACATATACCTTGCATATAGCTTCCATATACCTTGGCACTATTTTGTATTTACCAAAAGACAAATTAGTGCTCTTTTTCTACAATTTCGAATTATACGTCAAATAGCAGTTAGGCTTCCCAAAAGGCAATTTCATATTAAGCGTTATCCTATTCAGATTCTCTACCCTTATAAAGTCTTCCCCGTATCTTCCGGCTTGCTTGGATGTTCCTTAAATCTACCTTCCGTCTTTCTTCCGTCTTGCTACCTTCTTCCTACCTTCTTTCTACCTTCTTCCTACCCACAATTTTGTATTTACCAAAAGAACAATCCATACCACAATTATCCCATATACACCCTCTGTGATTTTGAACTATGAATTCTGAATTGTCTCTTCAGATTTTTTCAATTTTCAACTCTCAACTTAGAGGCAATTCAAAAAAAAGACACACAAAATAACCTAATATAGACAATAAGGTACGAGCACAAAACAAAAGAAAGCACCTACAATCACTTGCAAGCGCTTCCACATCATTCTTAATACCTAACAGCATTGATCATTTTAGCTATCCTTTCTTTTAACCTAAAAGAAATATATCTTTCTTTGTAATAATCTGTTTTGCACTACAAAAGTATGTATTACTTTTTGAATAGCCAAGAAAAAAGTTAAAAAAAATAATAAGATGGCGTTTTTTATGGCTCAAAAATCCTTTTATAGCGACTGATAACCATCATTTTAAAATTTTTCGCAACATTTAAACAAAGTTACAAATAAAAAGCACTAACTTTGCAGCATGGAAGATAATTTTGATATCAGAAATGAGTCTTTAACACCCAAGGAAAAAGAGTTTGAAAAAGCCCTCCGACCACTACAGTTCAGCGACTTTAACGGTCAGCAAAAAGTGGTTGAGAACCTTGATATTTTCGTTCAGGCAGCTAAGATGAGAGGCGAACCGCTCGACCACACGCTGCTGCACGGACCTCCGGGACTGGGAAAGACTACCCTGAGCAACATCATAGCCAACGAACTTGGCGTAAACATGAAGATAACATCGGGCCCCGTGCTCGACAAGCCGGGCGACCTTGCCGGAATTCTTACATCACTCGAGCCTAACGACGTTCTGTTCATCGACGAGATTCACCGCCTCAGCCCCGTGGTCGAGGAATATCTGTACTCGGCGATGGAGGATTATCGCATAGACATAATGATTGACAAAGGTCCGTCGGCACGAAGCATTCAGATTGACCTGAATCCGTTCACCCTCGTGGGCGCAACAACGCGCAGCGGAGCACTCACCGCCCCTCTACGCGCCCGATTCGGCATAAACCTGCATCTTGAGTATTACGACAATGATGTGATTACCAAAATCATAAGCCGCTCGGCACGACTGCTCAACGTGGAGTGCGACTGCGATGCCGCCGGCGAGATTGCAAGCCGCAGCCGAGGCACGCCGCGTATTGCCAACTCGCTGCTAAGACGTGTGCGCGACTTTGCTCAGGTTAAGGGCAACGGCAAGATAACCACCGAGGTGGCTAACTATGCTCTGGAGGCTCTGAACATAGACAAATACGGTCTGGACGAGATTGACAACAAGATTCTCTGCACCATCATCGACAAATTTGGCGGCGGTCCTGTGGGCATAAGCACCATAGCCACAGCCATCGGCGAAGACCCGGGCACAATAGAGGAGGTGTACGAGCCGTTCCTGATAAAAGAGGGATTCGTAAAGCGCACACCACGAGGCCGCGAGGTTACAGAGCTGGCATACAGTCACTTGGGCAAGAGCATACTAAAGCACAAGTTGCAGAAAGGTCTGTTCGACGACAGCGACTTTTAACATCTTTAAAACAACAAGATTATGGTCTTAAACTATATATGGGTAGCATTCTTCATCATCGCCTTTGTGATGGGACTGGTGCAACTGTGCTTCATGGGCAACACCGAGGTCTTTCCTGCCATGATGACATCGACATTCGAGTCGAGCAAGACTGCCTTCGAAATCTCGCTCGGACTAACCGGAACGCTGTCGCTCTGGCTCGGCATAATGAAGATTGGCGAGAAGGGAGGCGTGATAAACATCCTGTCGCGTCTGCTCAGCCCTATATTCTGCAAACTGTTTCCTGATATCCCTAAGGGACACCCCGTAACGGGAAGCATCTTTATGAACCTTGCCGCCAATATGCTGGGACTCGACAACGCCGCCACTCCGCTGGGACTGAAGGCAATGGAGGGTATGCAGGAACTGAACCAGAAAAAAGACACGGCAAGCAACTCGATGATTATGTTCCTTGTGCTCAACACGTCGGGACTGACGCTTATACCTATAAGCATCCTCGTGTATCGCGCGCAGATGGGAGCAGCACAGCCTACCGATATATTCATTCCTATCCTGCTGGCTACATTCTTCTCAACCATCACCGGAATAGTTATAACCTGTCTGTTTCAGAAGATAAATTTGTTTAACCGCACGCTTATGCTCACCCTTGGCGGTCTCTGCGCCGTGGTGGGGCTGATAATATGGGGCTTCAGCGGAATGGAGAAGGAGAAGATGCAGGTTGTGAGCACGCTCGTTGCCAACATCTTGCTGTTCAGTATAATAATCAGCTTCATCATTGCCGGACTGATAAAGAAGATAAATGTGTACGAGGCGTTTATCGAGGGCGCGAAGGACGGTTTCAATACCGCCATCCGAATAATTCCGTACCTTGTGGCTATCCTCGTAGGCATCGGCGTTTTCAGGGCATCGGGAGCAATGGATATGCTGATAAAGGGCATAAGCAACACCATAGCCTTCTGCGGAATGAATACCGACTTTGTAGAGGCTCTGCCAACGGCTATAATGAAGCCTCTGAGCGGAAGCGGAGCACGAGGAATGATGATTGATGCCATGCAGACTCACGGCGTAGACTCGTTCGTGGGCAGACTGAGCTGCATCTTCCAAGGCTCTACCGATACAACATTCTACATACTTGCAGTCTACTTCGGAAGCGTGAGCGTAAGAAACACCCGCCACGCCGTTACCTGCGGACTGCTTGCCGACCTTGCCGGAATCATAGCGGCAATATTCATAGCATACGCGTTTTTCGGATAATTAAAATTTACTTTAAAGAATAAGATGGCAAACTTAAAATCACTTGCTAAAGATACAGCAATATATGGCCTAAGCAGCATTATCGGACGATTTCTCAACTATCTTCTCGTACCGCTTTACACAGCAAAGATAGCAGCCGAATCGGGCGGATACGGCGTTATAACAAACATGTATGCCTATACCGCCTTGCTGCTTGTAATACTTACCTACGGAATGGAGACAACCTTCTTCCGCTTTGCCAATAAGGAGGGCGTCGACCCGATGAGGGTTTACTCTACAACGCTCATAAGCGTGGGCGCAACATCACTGGCTTTCATAGCCTTGGTGCTTACGTTCCTTACACCGATAGCCGATTTTATGGGTTATTCGGCTCACAGACACTACGTTGCGATTATGTTCATCTGCGTAGCCATAGATGCGTTCCAGTGCATTCCGTTCGTGTTCCTCAGATTCCAGAAGAAGGCGATTAAGTTTGCATCGCTCAAGCTTCTGTTCGTGTTCATGAACATTCTGCTCAACCTGCTTTATTTTGTATGGCTGCCAGAGTTGTACAAGACTCACCCCGACATCGTGGGACAGATCTACAACCCTGGAGTGAGCGTTGGATACGCCTTTGCCATCAATCTTCTGTGTACGGCGAGCATTACCGTATGGTTCTGGCCCGAGCTGATTGGCTTCAAGTGGGTGTTCGATGTCAACCTGTTCAAGAAGATGCTTTCATACTCATGGCCTATTCTTGTGCTCGGCATCGCCGGAATTCTTAACCAAGCAGCCGACAAACTGATATATCCTAAAGTCCGCCTCGGACAGCAGGGAACGGTAGAACTCGGAATCTACGGAGCAGCCGTCAAGATAGCCATGATTATGGCAATGATTACGCAGGCGTTCCGCTATGCCTACGAGCCTTTTGTGTTTGGCAAGAGCAAGGATAATGACAGCCGCGACACTTACGCAAAGGCAATGAAGTACTTCCTTATCTTCACGCTTCTGGCATTCTTGTGCGTAATGCTCTATCTTGACGTGATAAAGCATATCATCGGAAAGGACTACTGGGAAGGTCTGAAGGTCGTTCCTATCGTGATGACTGCCGAGATAATGATGGGCGTGTACTTCAACCTGTCGTTTTGGTACAAACTGATAGACAAGACTATCTGGGGAGCATACTTCTCGGGCATCGGCTGCATCGTGCTCATTGCCATCAACATCATATTCATTCCTGAATACGGATACATGGCTTGTGCATGGGCTGGCGTTGCCGGATACGGAACGTCTATGGTTCTGTCGTACATCGTTGGTCAGAAGAAATATCCTATCAACTATCCGCTGAAGGATATTTTCTGCTACGTCGTGCTTACGGCTGCCATCTATGCCGCATCGGTATATCTTGTTCCGGCAGACTGGCACATCGCAGCACGACTGGCATGCAACACGTTGCTTCTGATGGTCTTCATAGCATATCTTGTGAAGAAAGACTTTCCGCTGAAGGCATTGCCTGTGATTGGCAAGTTCTTCAAGTAATAAAAGATAGACATACAAGTACTTATACCATAAAAACATCATGAGGAAATTTCTGTTTCTGTTGATAATACTCGCATCTACTGTTGCCAGAGCCGACGAGGGCATGTGGATGCTCAACAACCTTCCGGCTCAGACCGTTAAGCGTATGCAGAGTCTGGGACTGAAGCTCACTCCGCAGCAGCTTTACAGCACGCAGAACGGCTCGCTGAAGGATGCCGTGGTTAGTTTCGGCGGATTCTGCACAGGCGTCGTAGTATCGCCCGAGGGACTGGTATTCACTAACCATCATTGCGGATTCGAGAGCATCCAGCAGCAGAGCAGCGCGGAGCACGACTATATAAAGAACGGATTCGTGTCGCAGTCGTTCGAAGAGGAACTGCCAATCGAGAATCTGTTCGTCAGCTTCCTTGTCTCAACACGCAACATTACTGCCGAGATGAACGAGGCTATAGGCAACTGCAAAAACGAGTTCATGCGCCAGCACATCATCGACTCCATTTCTGTAATAATACAGCAGAAGGAAGTGGAGCACGACCCTACCCTGCGCGCCGAGATTAGCTCGTACTATCAGGGCAACGAGTTCTACATAAACGTATATCGCGACTATACCGACATTCGTCTTGTCTTTGCCCCGCCGGCATCGGTCGGAAAATTCGGAGGCGAGAGCGACAACTGGATGTGGCCGCGACAGACGGGCGACTTCTCCATCTTCAGAATTTATGCCGACAAGGACAACAAACCTGCCGCCTACAGCAAAGACAACGTGCCGCTGAAGGCTAAGGCATACGCGCCCGTGTCGCTCGACGGTTATAGCGAAGGCTCGTTCTGCATGACCATCGGCTATCCGGGCGAGACATGCCGCTACCTGTCGTCTTACGGCATAAAGGAGCGCATGGAATGTCTTAACCAAGTGCTCATAGACATGCGCGGCGTGAAGCAGCAGATATGGCGCAAGCACATGGACGCCAACCCTGTTGTGCGCATAAAGTACGACTCTAAGTACGACATCAGTTCCAACTACTGGAAGAACAGCATCGGCATGAACAACAGCATAAAGGAACTGCATATCATCGAAAAGAAGCAGGCTCTTGAGAAGGACTTGCACGAGTGGATTCAGAGCGACTCAACCCATTCGGAATACTATCGTAACCTTCTGCCTATCCTCGGAAAGGCTTACAAGAAAAGGAAGAACGACTATCGCACGCTGTTCCTTATAAACGAGGCTTTCTACGAGGGTTCAGACCTTTTGGGCATCGTATTCACCTTATTGAATACCGATTTCAGCAACGACAACGAGAATCTTCAGCAGCAGATAAAGGCGCTTGCCGACCGCTACAACAACATGGACATCGACACCGACAAGGAGATTTTTGCCGCCATGCTGAAGGAATATGCCGAGCAGGTAAACTACAACGAGGCTTATCTGCCCGAGTGTTACAAGCGAATAAAGAAGGATTTCAAGGGCGACTACAACGCCTTTGCCAACAGCATCTATGCCGCATCTAATTTCAGCACGATAGACGGTTTGAGAAGACTCTTCAGCGGTACGCTAAAATGCGAGATGAGCAAGGATGCCGCCTCTGAAATCTGCATTGACATTATGGTCAAGCTGTTCGAACTTCAGCAGAATATGGCTATCGCAACCGACATCATAGACAAGAACGAACGACTTCTTAACCGTTCTATGCGACTGATGCAGAGCGACAGGCTTTTCTATTCCGACGCTAACTCTACCATGCGCATGAGTTACGGCGTGGTTGGCGGCTACGAGCCGAAAGACGCCCTGATGTTTGGCTACTACTCTACTCCGCGCGGAATTATCGAGAAGTTCGAAAACCTTGGTCCGAAGAAAGACGGCAGCGGCGACATGCAGTATTTCGTAGAGCCTGAACTGATGAATCTCTACAAATCGAACAACTTCGGACGGTATGCCGACAAGAAAAGCGGCACGATGCAGCTCTGCTTCCTCACAAACAACGACATCACCGGCGGAAACTCAGGCTCGCCGATGTTCAACGGCAAGGGCGAACTGCTCGGTCTTGCCTTCGACGGCAACTGGGAGGCAATGAGCAGCGACATCACCTTCGAACCAAATCTTCAGCGTTGCATCGGCGTCGACGTGCGCTATATTCTGTACCTAATCGAGAAGTGGGGCAACTCACCGCGCCTCATCAACGAGCTGAAAATCAGCGGCGAAACAAAATAATCAAAAAAAATATAAAAAATGATGTCACAAAAGCATAACGCATGTGTCATCACTATGAAAGATGGAACGACAGGGATTCGAAAAGGAAGCAACGCGCCTCCGACCTATGCTCGTCAGATATGCCATCAGGATGGTGCACGACGAGGATAAGGCTGAAGATCTGGTTCAGGATACACTGTTAAAATTGTGGAACATCCACGACAGCCTGGAACAGTATCGCTCGGTTGACGCATTGGCTACGACCATAATCCGAAACCTTAGCCTGAATGCCATCCGCGACGACCACAAGGCCGATGTTGACGAAGACACGATGGCGCAGATTGCCGACACATCGTCGTTCGAGAACGACATGATGGACGCCGAGGAAACCTCGGAGGTGATGCGCCTTATCGGTCAGCTGCCCGACATGCAACAAACGGTGCTGAGAATGAAACACGTTGAAGGCTTGGAAATTGATGAAATCGCCCAGATGATAGGAAGCAAAACCGATGCCGTAAGACAAAACCTTAGTAGGGCACGAAAGAAAATAAGAGACCAATTCCTAAACCGAAAGATATAACCAATAATATGCCTATGGGTGATATTTTACATATTGACATCAACAATGTGGAACTCTACATTGACCGCTTTATGGAAGGCGAAACCTCGAATGCCGAAGAAAAGGAACTCTACCGCTTCTTCGCCACCGAGAAAGACCTGCCGCAACACATAGCCCAGTACAGGGAGATGTTTGCATACTTCGAAAGCGGACTCGATGAAAGTCTCTCGGCACAAGCCCTTACCGAGGCGGAGCACAGCACAGCCAAGGTGGTACAACTAAAGCCGGCTGAGACAAAGAAGCCGAAAAAACGCATCTTCATGTTCGCCGCAAGCATAGCGGCAAGCATCGTGCTCATATTCGGCATATCATTCGGACTGCTGAAGAACGATGCCGACGAGCTTTACAGCTACGAGGGCAGCTACGTTATGCAGAACGGAAAGCGCGTAACCGACAAAGAGACGCTGAGACTGATGATTGACAACACGATGAAAGAGGCAGACAACATTGAAAAACAGGTTGCACAGCTCTCTGAAATCAGCGACAAAGACGACAACATACAGAGCGTTATGGCAAGCAGCATCAACAACAGCGAGGCTCAGGCCAGAGTTAACGAATTCCTTAACGAAGACTAAAAGAAATGATTATGAGTATAAGTTCTAAAATATTGTCACTCACCGTCTGCATGTTCACCACATTCGGACTGGAGTGCAAGGCGCAGCAGAGCATCGAGAAACTGGTTAACAGCCTCGAGAAGAAAGAGGACATCTGCCACCTGCAGAACATTGTGAAGCGCGACCCTCGCACGCACAACATAGTAAAGACGGTGAAGAAGCTGACCATTGTCCATGCCGACAATACCACCTTCACCAAGCTATACAACGCCTTCCGCAAGGAGAGCGAGAATGCCAACGAGGTTTACAGCAGCAACTCGTTCAACTCAACCAGCAACACGCTGGTGTTCTACGGGAAGAAGAGCCGCAAGTTCATACAGATGAACAGTCAGGGCAGCACCATCGAACTTATCCTCATCAACAAGAACAACACCGAGAGTCAGCCGAAGGAGCAGAACAGGCAACAGCAGCCTCAGCCCGACTTTCCGTTCTTTAACATTAACTTCGATTTCTTCTCAAGGTAAAAGAAACGATATATAAAATCTGTAAAATGTTTTTCAAAATATAATCTCTAAACCTTAACCAACAGTATTTGAAATTTATAAGTAATTTTATGATCATGCTTGTTTTGGGCATAGCCGACCTGTGAAGGCCGGCTATGTTTTTTTCGCCTCTATTGCAAAAATAATCAGTAAGTTATAACCGTTTATTCATAAATTAGAATTATCTTTGCACCCAATTATTTAATTTGTATAAAATATTGAAGACATTTGAAGAACTTGGCATCTCGGAGGAGATTCTCAAGGCAATTAAAGAAAAGGGCTACGAAAACCCAATGCCCGTACAGGAGGAAGTGATTCCTTATCTACTTAGTAACGAAAATGATCTTGTAGCACTGGCACAGACAGGCACAGGCAAAACAGCAGCCTACGGTCTGCCCGTTATCCAGTTGGTAAACCCGAAAGAACGCGTTCCACAGGCACTTATCCTGAGTCCTACACGCGAACTGTGTCTGCAAATAGCAGACGATCTTAACGATTATTCAAAATACATAGACGACTTGAAGGTACTGCCAGTATACGGCGGTTCTTCTATCGAGAGTCAGATACGTTCACTAAAACGAGGAGTGCAGATTATCGTTGCCACTCCGGGACGACTTATCGACCTTATCGAACGCGGCGTTGTGCATCTCGACAACGTTAAGCGCGTTATTCTCGACGAGGCTGACGAGATGCTTAACATGGGATTCACCGACAGCATCAACGCCATCTTCGAGCAGATTCCAGAAGAGCGTCTGTGCCTTCTGTTCTCTGCCACAATGAATGCCGAGATTTCGCGCATAAGCAAGAACTATCTGCACAACGCAAAGGAGATTACAATCGGTACTAAGAACGAAGGCTCTGCCAACGTGTCGCACCAGTATTTCTTGGTTCACGCCAAGGACAAGTATCTTGTGCTTAAGCGCATAGCCGACTTCTACCCTGATATTTACGGTATTATCTTCTGCCGCACTCGCGTCGAGACTCAGGAGATTGCCGACAAGCTTATCCAGGACGGCTACAATGCCGACTGTCTGCACGGCGACCTGTCTCAGCAGCAGCGCGACCTTACAATGCAGAAGTTCCGCCAGCACCGCACTCAGCTCTTGGTGGCTACCGACGTGGCTGCGCGCGGACTTGACGTTGACGACCTTACGCACGTTATCAACTACGGTCTGCCTGACGATGTAGAGAACTACACTCACCGAAGCGGACGTACCGGTCGTGCCGGCAAGAAGGGCATCAGTATCGCCATCATACACGTTAAGGAACGCCGCCATCTGCGCGACATCGAGAAGATTATAAAGAAGACTTTCGAGAAGGGCACAATCCCTACAGGAAAGGACATCTGCGAAAAGCAGCTCTACAACTTGGTAAACCAGATTGAGAAGGTTAAGGTAAACGAGGAGGAAATTGCTTCGTTCCTGCCAGAAATCTATCGCAAGTTCGACTGGCTCGAGAAGGAAGACATCATAAAGCGTGTGGTTTCGCTGGAGTTCAACCGATTCCTCGAATACTACAAGAATGCGCCTGAGATTGAAGAGCCTTCTGAAAAGCGAGGCGCAGACAGAGACTCGTCGTCAAAGGGCAAGGGCGGCAAACGCGACGGTCGCGACGGAAAAGCTCCACGCTCACGCAAGGCAGAAGAGGGCTTCACCCGTATGTTCATCAACATCGGAAAGACCGACAACATCAACCCTGCAACCATCATCGACCTCATTAACAAGCACGTTAAGGGTCGCATAGAGATTGGACGCATCGACTTGATGAAGAACTTCTCGTTCTTCGAGATTGAGGAGAACGCCACAAAGGATGTGCTCCGTGGATTCTCATCGTCTAAGGCTAAGTATAAGGACAGACGCATAAGCGTTGAGGTAGCCGATGCCGGCGACGACAAGGGCGCAGCAAGAGGCGGCTCGCGCAAGGGCGACAAGGGCACACGCGGCAAGCAGAATGCCGAGAGCAAGCCGAAGAAAAAGAAGCCAAGTCGCGAGGAGCGCGGATATACCGAAATGCGCGGTCCTAAAAAGACAAAGGACGACTGGAAGAAGTTCTTCGAATAAATAGCAGAAACGAGTTACTGAAATAACACACACTTACTCGCAATCGCATCGATAACATTCGCGCGGTTGCGAGTTTTTTTGTTTTTTTCTTGCATTATCCGCTATGTCTTTCATACAAAATCATTATTTTTGCATTACAGAACAAGCACTAAAAAAGCTAATGGCATGAAAAGACATTTATTCAGCATCATACTTTTACTTGGTTCATTGCGTTGTTATTCAGCGCATTTAACTTCAATGACGAAAGAAGACGCAATATCTCTATATTGTACTCTATTCGCATTATTTATTTTTCTGAACATTTATGCAATCTACAAAGCCATTAAGAATAAAGATTTTTCCATCTCCAGACTAATAAAGAAATATCGTATCAGATTATTTCTGTTAGTAATATCGATTTCAGTATGCCTTGCCGTCTTTTATTACGGATAAGACAGCCCGGTATCAAGATTGGCTGTTCTGCTCTCGGTGCTTTATACGATTTCGTTTATAGGCTGGTACACTTGCAAATTACTAAAACGCACAAAATTAGACGATAAGTTAGAAGAAGAACTAGAAAAAAATAACGATAAATTCAAATACTTTTAATTCTTCAACATTGTATTGAAATCTGTCAGAAAAATCAAAGCACGATGAAGAAAGACATTCTCAGTTTCCGAGATATACAAATCTCCCGGCTTCTACAAATCCCTGCTAAAAAAAGCGAAGAAAAAACGAACTTTGCGTAAATAAAGCAAGTAATCAGAATATTGTCTAACTAAATAAACTCAGGAGTAAACATCATGCTACAAAACAAAAAGCGCACACTACTTGGAAGTCGTAAAATCGTTGTGTTGCTGCTGATAATCATTTCATTATCAGCATGTGTAAATAAGGCGAAGGAGAATCTTTCTCACTTTGTCTGTACCTTGTCATCTGACAATAATCCAAGGAGATACATACAGATAACTTTCAAAGACTCGTTCATGTATATGTATTCTCACGATTACAAGATGGTGAGCGGACGTGTAAATCCATCAACGGGACTTGTGGACTTTGTTGTAGCTCCCAATTTCAAAATGGATAGCGTGAAACTGACAGCCTTAGAGTTGGTCAGGCGTAACGAATATCTGAAGGTAATAGAAAAGATTGATTCTACTGAATTTATTCTTTATTCAACAAACTGCAGCAATATGGAATTTAAATATAAAGACAAAAAAATAATGACAAAATGGGGTTATTATGGACACGATAAGAGATTTTCCCCTATATATGATTTCTTTTATGACAGATATCCACACGAAATAAGGTTCCAGTAACTGTCCTCGGCTATACGATATATTTATGGGGATTTGCAGTCCCATTGTTGCAGCGGCAAAACATCATATCTAATCTAAACAAAACATTATTCATTAAGTAGAATCGTTAAATCAAATTTAGAATGAAATATTTAATATTGTTGTTATTTCTGTCATTCGGTACGACAGAAGTTGTTGCACAATCAAGAAATGCCCGTACTGCATTTTCTGATTATTGTCTTCATAAAGACACGTTTAAAATGGATTTGGCATTAATACGTGTATTTTCTCTTTCTGAGTATGAAAAAATACACGATCCAAATACATTCGTTATCGACATAAGGGTAAATAATGATTATATTGATAATTTCCTACATTTTAAGAGTCGTTTAAAAAACTTTTTGAAATGCCCAAATCTTGATTGTAGCCGTCTGCTTTTATCCCCACCGTTTGATGCCTATTGGGGAGAAGAGTTAGAGAAGTGTCAAGATGCAAAACCTCTTAACATTTCAGAAATCGATAAGACATATTACTATACCGACAAAGCGCACATATATGGTGCTTGGGTGTACCGAATAAAAGGGAAAGTTGTTAGAGCTGCAGTCGACACGAGATTTTTAAGCACAGACGATGCATATAACTTCTTTGAATCCCGAATTGTAAAACAGGTTGATTGGAATTTACCAGCTTTCTATATTTATTTTCCAATCTCTTGCGATGTCAAGCTATTTACAGACGACATAAAAGATGAAGAATACGAACTGTTTAAAGTAAAGGCTTATGAATGACGCTGAAAGCGTCTATAACAGCATTCCAACGCTAAAAAAGACGGGAGCAACCTCTTGAGTTGTTCCCGTCTTTCTCTAAAATAATATCAAGGATTATTCTTTCTTGCCCAAGTTCTTGAAGGCATTGGCTGCTTCCTTCACGTTGTTTACGGTTGTCTTGGCAGCCTCCTTGGTCTCGTTCACCTTTTGCTGAGTCTCCTGAACCTTGGTGTTAACCTCTTCGGCCTTCTTGTTTACTGCGCCGTCCTTGCCAACAGCCTTAGACACATCGTTTACTGCGCCCGATGCTGCGCCTGTTACGCCAGCTGCATCGTTCTTGCCGCTTGCAGCCTTAGCATCGTTATAGCGTGCCTTCAGCTTCTCCCACAAGGTCTTTTCCTGTTCAGTAGCCTCGCCGCTTTCAACCTTAGCCTGAATCTTTTCCATCTCAACCTTTGTCTCCTCTGGAGTAAGGGTCTCGACCTTAGCTGTATCAAGAAGTTCGTCTGGGTTCTCTGGAGTTACCTCTACGAGTGAGTCCTGAGCATCGCCAGCCTCAGTCTTCTGTCCACCACAAGAGCAAAGTATAGCCAAAGTAGCGGCTGTTAAAATCATTTTTTTCATTCCAATACTTCTTTTTTTTGTCAGTTTAACAAGTTAATAATTATGTTTTATTCAGACAGAATATCTGTCAGTTCGTCGAAGGTGTCTGCCACGCAAAACATTGTGCTGTACGAGCAGTTGGCAAAGCCTTTCTGCTCTATATCGGCAAGGAGCGCGATTAACGGATTCCAGAAGCCGTCGAGATTGTAGAGCACGGTCTTTTTGCCGTGATAGTTGAGCGAGCGCGCCGCCATGGTGGTGAAAATCTCGTCGAGCGTGCCGATGCCGCCGGGCAGAGCCACGAGTATATCGCTCTCCTGAATCATTATGTCCTTGCGGTCGCTCAGATTCTCGCACCTGAAGTTTACGTCGAGGTCGTCGCTCACTATGTCTCTCTCTTCAAGAGCCGTGGGCACAACGCCCATCACCCTTCCGCCGCTCTGCTTAACAGCCGATGCCAGCGTTCCCATTGTTCCGCGGTTGCTTCCGCCGTAAACAAGCCACTTGCCGTTTGAGCCTATCCACTCGCCAAGCTGCTGCGCGGCGTCAAAATACTTCTTGTCAATCTTTACCGAAGATGAACAGTAAACTCCTATTCTTTCCATAGCGCAAACATAAATATTTTTTTCGGTATTTCAATAAAAAAATATCAAATATCTTAGTACCTTTGCAAAGTTTTTTTGAGCGCATTTAATGGATACACAATACAGTACTTTTACGCTTCCTAACGGACTGCGTATAATACACACACCATCATCTACAAACGTTGTTTACTGCGGACTCGCCATCGATGCCGGCACGCGCGACGAACGCCCCGAGGAAAGCGGCATGGCGCACTTTTGCGAGCACATGGTTTTCAAGGGTACGACGCACCGCAAATCGTGGCACATAATAAACAGGCTCGAATCGGTTGGAGGCGACCTAAACGCATACACCAACAAGGAAGAGACGGTTGTGTATGCCGCCATTCTGAAAGAGCATCTTGAACGTGCTACTGAACTTATCTCGGACATCGTGTTCAACAGCGTTTTTCCGCAGAACGAGATAGACAAGGAGGTTGAGGTGATTCTCGACGAGATTGACAGTTACAAGGATTCGCCTTCGGAACTGATTTTCGACGATTTCGAGAATATGATTTTCCTGAATCATCCGCTGGGACGCAACATTCTTGGCGACGAGGCTCTGCTGAAGCAATACACCACAGCCGATGCGCTAAGATGGACGGAACGTTTCTACACGCCCGACAATATGATATTCTTTGTTCGTGGCGATGTTGACTTCGGCAAGGTAGTGAAGTTGGCGCAGAAGTACATGGGCGGATATGGCAACCAGACTGAACATCATGCGCTTTACGGAATGAGTTTAGAGGAGCAGAGCGACTTTCTGAAGGCGCGCTCCGCCAAACGACGCAGCAAGCCGCTGCCCTACTCTGCCCAGAACATCGTGATTGACAAAGACACGCATCAGGCGCACGTCATGATTGGCGGCCGTGGCTTCGATGCCTACGACGAGAAGCGCACGGCCCTCTATCTGCTGAACGATATTCTTGGCGGTCCGGGCATGAACTCGCGCCTTAACATCAGTCTGCGCGAGAAACGCGGACTTGTCTACAGCGTAGAGAGTAACATTACGAGCTACACGGATACGGGCGCATTCTGCATCTATTTTGGCTGCGACGAGCACGACCACAAGAAGTGCATCCGTCTTGTGAAAAGCGAGTTGCAGAAGCTATGCGACAAGCCGATAAACGCCACTACGCTGTCGGCTGCCAAGAAGCAGATAAAGGGCGAGATTGGCGTGGCTGCCGATAACTTTGAGAACACTATCCTGAGTGCGGCAAAATGTTTTCTGCACTACGGCAAGTTCGAGAGTCAGGCGAAGCTTTTCAAGCGCATAGACAATCTGACTGCCGAGACGCTTCAAGCGGTGGCACAAGAGGTCTTTTCTGATGATAAGATTTCGACGATTATCTACACTTGAGAATTGACAATGGACAATTCACAATTGAAAATTGAAAATTGAAAATTTTTATTCATAATTGTTTTCGTAATCGTTGAGGATTTATAAGGAACAATTATGGTATGAATTGTTCTTTTGGTAAATATAAAATAGTGGCAAGGTACGTCCAAGATACGTCCAAGCAACGTCCAAGGTACATCCAAGGTACATCTATGGTACATCTATGGTACATCCAAGCAAGCTGAAAGGTACAGGGAAGCCATTCAAAGGATAGCCAAAAGGTTCTATGGTGGTTCGCCTAAAATCCTATGAAGAGTTTCTATGGGTAGGGAGAATTTTCGAGAGTTCAAAATTTAACTTTCAAAAACATTGCAAAGAACAACCAAAACATAAATAATACGTTTATCTTTGCCTACAAATAATAAAATTTGACATTTGGAATTCAATACTTGACATCTAACCAAATAAATAACATTATGACACTTTTAATTATTCTTGGAGTAATAGTGCTTTTGGCACTTTGGGCAATATCAATCTACAACGGACTTGTACGCCTTCGTAACAATCGTGAAAATGCATTCGCAAATATCGACGTTCAGCTCAAGCAGCGTTATGACCTCGTACCGCAGCTCGTAAGCACAGTCAAAGGTTACGCTTCACATGAGAAGGAGCTTCTTGAGAAGGTTACAGCCGCTCGTTCAGCAGCAATAAGTGCAACAAACATCAACGACAAGATGGCTGCCGACCAGCAGCTCACCAATGCACTTGCAGGTCTCAAGGTTTCAGTAGAGGCTTATCCAGACTTGAAGGCGAACCAGAACTTCCTCCAGCTTCAGAGCGAACTCTCAGATATTGAGAACAAGCTTGCCGCTACTCGTCGTTTCTTCAACTCAACTACCCGTGAACTTAACAACTCCGTACAGACATTCCCTAACAACCTTCTTGCTGGTATATTCGGATTCCAGAAGGAACCAATGTACGAGATTTCCGCAAGCGAACGTGCAGCTGTCGAGACGGCACCAAAGATTGAATTTTAAAGGGAGTAAAAACAAAGATGAAGTACGTCGGTTTACAATCACAGATAGATACAAACAATCGTAAAAGCATATTGCTACTCTTGTCATTCCCTTGTATCATGCTCGGAATGCTGTGGCTGTTCTTTGCACTCATCACCGGATTTTCACACTATTCGGTATATAATGAGTATTATGGAAAGAAAACGCTCGGTGCATTGAAGGCTAATACCTTGTGGCTGGAGTACATGCCTTGGTTGGTCGGCTGTGTGTGTATATGGTTTATCATTGCCTATTTCGTTAACACGTCGATTATTCGGAAGGCAACAGGTGCCCATTCTATTACACGCAAGAGGAATCCACGTATCTACAACATTGTGGAGAACCTCTGCATTGCAGGTGGAATGGATATGCCTAAGATAAACGTCATCAACGACCCTCAGCTCAATGCCTTCGCAAGCGGAATAAACAAGAGCACCTACACTGTAACTGTTACAACTGGTATCTGCGACCGCCTCAACGACGAAGAACTTGCTAGTGTCATTGCACATGAACTTACCCATATCCGCAATAATGACACTAAGCTTCTTATTATATGTATCGTCTTTGTGGGCATCATTTTCACCCTACTCAACTTTCTCACCGACATAATGGTACATAGTGGCCGTTCACGCAACAAGAGAGGTGGTGGTATAATTATTGTGGCTATCATATGCTGTGCTATAGCTTATTTTTTCGCTCTCCTTACTCGCTTTGCCATCAGTCGCAAGCGTGAGTTCATGGCTGATGCAGGAGGTGCGGAACTTTGTGGCAATCCTCTTGCACTTGCAAGTGCCCTTCGCAAGATAAGCGAAGACCCTGCTCTTGGTAACATTGACCGTGAAGATGTGGCTCAACTCTTCATCATTCACCCCGAGAAACTGTCACAGAATTTCCTCGGTCGTTTTAGCTATCTATTCAGCACTCACCCTGACATCAAAGAACGCATCCGCATTCTTGAACAGTTCTAAGTGGACATTGAAAAATAATAAATTTTGGCTCCTCCGTTCTGCCGAATTTGCAATTCGGCAGCATTTACTGTCGGGAGTTTGTAACTCCCATTGTCGCAAAGCGACAAAAAGATATGCGTAAAAGTTTTTAGCGGTGGGAATTGCAAATTCCCATTTTTTCCAAAGCCGAATTCGGAAATTCGGCTTGACAGAAGGCAGCTACCGCCCGAACGCAACCTTTCATTTTCTCTGAACCCATTTAACTTTCGGACATCCGGCGGTCATTTCGGCTTTTTTGTTGGCATATTTCCAGTTTTTGCCAACATATATCGTACTGAGTTTTGAGCACTCACCAAACATCATCGCCATATTGCCAGCCTTACGGGTATCGAAACTGCCCAAGTCAATATTTGTAAGACTCTTGCAGCCGTAGAACATGGCTTGCATTGTCGATACATTTGCCGTGCTGAATCTGTTCAGATTGATGCGTTCAAGAGCGTCGCAGCCCTTAAACATGCCGCTCATATCCTCGGACTTTTCGGTACGGAAGTGACTCAAATCGAGTTCCTTCAGACTGCGGCAACCGGCAAACATCGTCTTCATGCTGGTTACGCTGCGCGTGTCGAAACTGCTGATGTCGAGGCTCGAAAGACTGCTGCATCCTTCGAACATATCGTGCATATTCTCCACCTTTTCGGTATTGAATTTCGACAAGTCGAGAATCTTGATATTCTTGCAGTTGTCGAACATTCCGCTCATATCGGTCACGTTCCCGGTTTTGAAATTGCTTAGGTTGATGCTCGCAAAGCCCACGCAGCCAGCAAACAAACCACTCATATTCTCGACATTAGATGTATCGAAGTGGCTCACGTCGAGTGTTTTGAGCATCTTACAACCGCAAAACATCATTCGCATATTCTTGACGTTTGCCGTAACAAAGCCGCTTACGTCAAGGCTCGCAAGACTTTCGCAGTTGCAGAACATCTTGCTCATATCCTCAACCATCGCGGTGCGAAAACTGCGCACATCAAGACTCGCAAGACTCGTGCAGCCGTTAAACATCCCTGTCATGTTTTTCACCTTTTCGGTACTGAAACGGCTCACATTGAGTATCTTAACATTCTCGCAGCCGTAGAACATCTCGCTCATGTCGGTTGTCTTCTGTGTGTTGAAGCCTGCCACTTCGAGCCTCAGCACGTTTGCACAGCAGAAAAACATCTGGCTCATGTCCGTTACGTTGCGCGTGTCGAAATGGCTCACGTCTATGCTTTCGAGTTTGAGGCAGCGGTAGAACATGGCTCTCATGCTCGTTGTAGCCGAGGTGTTGAGAAACCTCAGTCCATCTATTGCCGTCAGACTCTCGCAGTTCATAAACCACTCGGCGCACGTCTTGGGTCTGAAGCCGGCGAACGACTTGTCTATCACCACCCTTTCAAGCGATTCCGGCTCGCCGAACTTGCTCATCAGAGCCTTCTCGTCTATTGCCACCGCACCCCTCGGTAATCGGGCAGCATAGCCAAGCGTAAGCGTTCCTTTTGCCTTGTCAAAGATACCATACGGCTTTTGTGCCACCGCGCTTTGCGAGATTATAGCCACAAATATGGCAAGTATTAGTTTTGTAATGTCGCTAATATTTTTCATGATTGCTGAAATTACTGCTTATACTTAAAGTTCTGTCTTAAATTCATCTTAAAACTTGTATCAGGTTCACGTTCGGGCTGTCGGGAAACAAATCTACTACAACGTCTTCGTCTTGAATCATCCATTTCATTCCGACCGTGACGAATTTTAGGTTGCTGCAACCCTTGAAGATATTATTCATCCTTGTAACTTTCTCGGTATTAAAGCCTCTAATGTCAAGGGCTGTCAGACTGCTACATCCTGAAAACATCTCCGTCATGTCAAAGACTTTATCTGTCTTGAAACTACTCAAAT
>JBGUGY010000290.1:0-9680 GCA_045111775.1 Bacteroidaceae bacterium
TGTGCCTTGAAAAGTCACTGGAAACACTGGAAATGCGCCCCGAAAACAAGCGAAAATAAAAGGGCGCGTGAGAATTCTTATAATAAGTATATTCTGTTAATAAACAAGAATGATGGGGAAAAACTTCGTAAATTCAAAAGTGTCACAACTTACTGGCGCGTCAGGTAAGGGAACTCGCAACAGATATGTTAAACCCGTGTCTGCCGAGGTTGCTCTAATTACTGATGCTTATTTTCTTAATGTAAGTCTGGGAGATATCGATGACGGTGATAATCTCGCCAAGAAAAGAAGAAACGAGAATATCACTACCATGACAACTCCTGATGAAGGCTACCAGTAATAACACAACTAACTTATGTCGTATTTTAATGAATCTTTAATAAAACAGGTATTATGAATAGGTATTTAAAAGTATTAGGGTTGGGGGTGGCACTCTCAGCCGTAATTTCATGTACTGATGACGTGTTGCCCGCCGGTAACCAAACTGATGCTGAAGGTGTATACAAAATAAATATAACAGAACCTGAAACTCGTTTTGTCTACGATGCAAATAGTGAAAATCCGTCAAAAATTACTGTAAACTGGGCTGAAAACGACCAGCTTTCTGTATTTGTTGGTGGAGAGAATATTGGTGCATTGTTCGACCTTACGGGTGGTGCAAACTCAAAGCAGGGCGAGTTCTCTGGCTCGTTTAAGTGTACCGGTAACGCTCCTAAGGATGGCGACCGTATCTACGCTTTCTATACTGCCGAGTCTAACATCGTTGTTCCAAAGGTTGAGAACGGACAGTTGGTTACTGAGGTAAAGGACGGTACAACTGTTGAGGCTTCTGAAGAGAAGACAAACACTGCAAGCCGTATTTATTGCAGTTTCCGCAATCAGGTGCAGGGTGCAAATGGCGTTCCTGAATTCAAGACAAGAAATGGACGTTCTGTAGATTTCCGCTACGGATCAGCATATTATTTCGAGGATATGGGCAAGAACCTTCCAAGCATGAGACTAAACTCGCTTTCGTCTTATATCTTGGCTAAGTTCAAACTGAAGGATTCAAGTGGCAAGCCTGCTGGTAAGGGCTGGAAGCCTTACAAGGTTTCGCTTATTACAGAGAAGTGCTATTTCGATTCTTTGGTATATGTTGACCTCGCTCCAAAAGACGGTGGCGAGATTAAGGATATTGCATTCCAGCCTTATGCCCTTGTAACAAATCCGGGAATGCAGAACACTGGTCACCAGACATCTTATATGTCTGTTGCACTTAACGAGAAGGATAAGAACGGTAATATTACAAAGGATTATTGGGATGTAGACCTTTCTACAACCGATGAGACTTTCTATGTTTACTTTGCAGTTCCTCCAACAAATATTCCAAAGGGACAGCACTTGCAGTGCGTTGTTTCAATGAAGATGGTTGACGGTTCAACTCCTGTTGTTAAGACGTTTGCTTATCCTATTGAGATTACAAAGGCAACAGGCTTCAATTTGGAGGCTGGTAAGTGCTCAAGTGCCGACTTTACTCGTCCTGTAGAAAACAAGGAGTTCTTGCTTAACGGTGAGTTCTTTATTAACCCTGTTTACAATCCAAAGGATCAGAAATGGGCTTATCAGGGTCACTCAGCGTTGGGTAGCCTTTATCCTTCTTACTTCTCTGTAGGTACAGCCGACAGAAACTCTGTAAGACAGGGTGCAATCCAGCCATTCCGTGAGAATGGACACCTTAACTATCTTGGTGTGTATGATACTTCTTTCGATGGAATGTACATTGCTACTTACAAGGAAGGAAATGTAATAAAGGGTTCTATCACACGATATACAAGCTATCCAATATTCGGATATCAGTATGAAGGTGATGATGCTGTAACTGTATTGCCAAGTACTCCAATGCACGCAATCCTTTCTAATGTAGAAGACCCTATCAATCAGGCATGGTTCGCAAGAAAAGAACATGCAGTAGCTGAGAGAAACAGTTTGTGGCCTCGCAAGGATTGGTTGAATTCATGGGATAGATTCTATGCACATCTTGAGTCAAATCACTCTGAACCTATTATTACAAATACTAATTCTGTAGACTGGGCTTTGCCGGGTGTAACAGGTGATGCAAATCTGAAGGATTTCATGCAGTGCCCATTCTTGCCTATTGGATCTCAGATGTTGGAGTATTTGACAGTGCCAGAACTTTATAGTTATAATTTCTGGAAAAACTATTCAGGAGTTACTGATTGTGGCTATGCGCAGATGGATGGACATAAATGGAGTGCATATGACCCAGATCCTGTATTGAATACAGAGTATGCAAATCTGGCTATTACAATTGAAAATAATAAGATTGGTCAAACTGGTGAAAATGTCGCTTTGTCTGCTTGGTATTCTGAATACCTCATCAGAAACGGTGCAAGCATGGAAGACTATTACAAGAACTATGGTGAGTTCGAGATAGACTTCAGTAAGCAGTATTATCAGGCAAAAGGTGGTATAGTTCTTGATAATGGTACTTGGACATACAAGGGTGGCGTTTCATTCCCACTTGCATTCTATATTCACAATGAGTCATACGATCGTCCTGCAAATGTTCGTGACTATGGAATCGTAATTCTCGACGGTGAGGAATTCCGTCTGACTCACACTCAGAAGGGTATTCGTGAGAACGTAGAATGGGAAACTCCATGTAACATCTGGTGTTTCAAGCGTAAGTAAAAAAATACAGAACTATGCAGCGGCATTATAATTGCTGTTGCATAGTTTTTGTTTTTATTCAATAATGTTTCACACGAAAAAAGCGGATTATGAAACAGATATATTTAAAGCCAGAAATGGAGGTAAAAGAGGTGATAGAGCGTTGCTCAATCCTCGAAAGTTCTGACGACGACAACTGGACAATCAGTCCGTCTGTAAAGAACGAGGACAAGCACGGAAATCCTCAAGCATCTTACAATGCCTAAATGATGTACAAATAATAATATTTTCGAGCAGTTCTGCCAGCAATATGGTAGAGCTGCTTTTTTTCTGCTTGCTTATTGGGGTTTGCTATCATTGGGTGGGTTAGAAGATTACAAATTCCAATAAGCAAAAAAATCGGCTGCGTAAAATCCTAAGCGAATTTTACGCAGCCGTTAAGAAGAAAGTTAGTCGGTAATATTCACATCGGTAGAATCATCTTCGATGGTAAGCACGTTAGCCTTCTGAGCCTGAGTGTTGAAATAGACATTCTTTATGTCGTCGGCATTGAAGTTTGCTGGCGTATTGCTTAGCTCTGGAATGTTGTAGCTCTTAAAAGTGTTGTCGTAGAGCGTAGGATGCTTCTGAGGCAAACAGAATGCTTTGCTTACATTTCCCTTGTCGTCAACGTGTGCAAAATAAGGCTTGCCGTACATTCCGTCGTCGCGCTTGCTGGCAAAGACAAACCAATGTGCGTTGGTCGACCATGAATGATATGTGTCGGAATTGAGCGAGTTTGTCTCCTTTAGGTCGATAATCTTCTTTGTAGACATCGAAAGCATCTGCAAATCAGCCTCTTTGTGCCAGATTGGGAATGTTCCGCAGTCGGAAATCGTATAGAGCACATATTTGCCGTCGGGCGAGCATTTTGGGAACGAAACAGAGTGACCGTTTTCCTTGGCGTTGTAGAGCGTATCTACAATATCGCCCGGCATTCCCGAAACTTGGTCGAACGAGACGCTGCAAAGGCTGTATTTCAGAAACTGAAGGTCGGCAGCCTCGCCCTTTCGCGCACCGCAGAACAGAATCTTTCTGCCGTCGGGCGTGAAGGTTGGGAACGACATGAACGTGATAGAATCGCTCAACGCCTTGTTTGTGACGATGCGGTTGTCTTTTGTATCAACAACTACGAGGTTTGACGAAGCATCGTACACTTCGAGCCTCTGCGCTCCCTTGGTGTGCAGCGCAGGAATGATGGTGTTTGTTGTGTAGACAATAAATCTGCCCGAAGGATGGAAGTCGCCGTAGATGCAAGGGGCGTTCAGCTCGTCCTTCAGCAGGAGCTTCTTTAGTTTGCCGTCGTTGTTGATGATTGTTCCGCCGTTTTTTCCGCGCAGATGGAAGAACGACAGATTGCCATTCTTCTTGCCATAGGTGTGGCAGTTCATGCAACTGTTGTCAACATCGCGGTTGTCTATGAGTACGCGCTCATCGAACGACTCGATGTTTCGCTCGCAAATCTGAATGTGGTTCCACACCTCGTAGCCCGGCTCTATCAGACGGTAGCTGATGTAAGAGTCGATAGGCTCGTTGGCAATGGTCCAAGTGCTCGACTTGAACAGATGCCATTCGCCGTCGCGCTTTCCGTAGACATCGAGTTGGGCGCTCTTTCCCTTGTTGTGCTGAAGGAATTCGCGCCATTCGCCGCCGTCCCATATAAGTTCGTTGGTTCCGCTCGCCTCAATCTCGTCGCCATCGCATTTAGCCTTGGCGTATATTTCGGAATATCCGCCGCGAAGCATGAAGTTGAGCGGAGCAATATTGTATGGAAGCGTTATATCAGTATAGTCGGGAAACATGGGTGCTGTAGTGTTAGTAGCAGTGTAGTTGCCCGGTGCGCCATTACAGGCACATAAAATAATTGCTGCAAGTGGGTAAAGTAAGTGCTTAAACATATTTTAGTATTTCCAGATTGCAAAGATAACAATAAAAGTGTTATTTTTGCAACTATGTTAAACAAATCGATACAATGGAGAAAAGCAATAATGTGTGTCGTGAGCCTTTTGGTGCTGGGCGGTATCTTTGCTTTTTTCTTTATACTATATCCTAACCACCTGTATGTGCGCGAACAGAACATGATGTTTCTGCTCGATAATGAGTACATCAGGCACTACTTCACTAAACCGGGGTGGTTTGCTTGGCTTGCCGGCGATTTCATCACACAGTTTCTTTATTATGTTGGCGGAGGCGCGGCGGTAATAACCATTCTGCTGACTCTGCTTCTGCTGGCTCTCTATGGCGGACTGAAGGTGTCGCTTCCACGATGGGTGGCGTTCGCTATTGCCTTGCTTGCCGTTGTTTACGAAGGATTCAGAAACATCGATACGTTTTATCCGCTGGCATCTACCGTGTCGCTGGTGGGCGGTGCGGCGATGTTTCAGTTTTATGTCTACGGAAGTTGCAACCGCTATATTCATGCCTTCATCGGACTGCTTCTGATGGTTATTTCATATTGGATGTTCGGCTACGGATTTCTGATTTTGGCGGTGCTGATTCTCGTTCATTCCGTGCGATACCGTCTTTGGGCGCAGCCGATAGCCGTTGTCCTTGCCGCCGGATTCCCGTGGCTGATGGCTGGGCATTATCAGCTTGACGAAGAAAAGGCATACACCTACGCTTCCGGAAAATGGTTCTGCCTTCCCAACTGGTACGAAGAAGACCTCTATTCGGTTATAAACAGCTATTACTTCGGAAATTACAGAAAGAGCGCGGCCGATGCGCTGGCTTTTCAGAAGAAATACGGTCCGGACAGATATTTTGCATATTACTACAATCTCGGAAATGCCATGCAGAATGGTTTGCCAGATGCTCTGCTTAGCAGCCCTTATTGCTCGGCAAAGGGACTGGCGGTAGAGATGTCAAACAATACCAACTATCAGCTTATGGGCTGCGGATGTGACCTATGGCTGGCGATGGGGCATACCACGGTTGCCGAACATTGCGCTATGCTCGGACTAATCTTTTCGCCCGAAAGCCGAAACGCCAAGATGGTTCGTAAGCTTGCCGAGATAAACCGTCTGACTGGTGAAAAGGAGGTAGAGTATAAGTACAGGCGGATGTTGGACAAGATGATTTGTTATAGGTGGGCAGCACATTCTGTTGTTAAAAAAGCACACTTGTTTTTGCCTGAAAACGATACGATTGTAACAACAAACGACATTCGCGGATGTTTTGAGAATATGGCACAGAACAGGTTGCCAAACCGAATGGCGATAGACTATCTGCTGTGTTACGACCTTCTTACGGGTGCGCTCCAGCCGTTCTGTCACGACCTTCAGATGTATGGAAGCAAGGTCTATTCGGGTAAGCTGCCGCGAATCTATCAGGAGGCTCTGCTGATTGTCTACGCATCGGCAAAGCAGCGTGGCGACGAACTGCTGGCAAGTCGGATTCAGCAGTATCCTGTGATGCAGGAGACGATGCGCGATTTTTCTGACTTCAACAGAGTGTTTGCCGAGACTGGTGGCAACAAGCAGGCTCTCGAACCACGATTCGGAAAGACATACTGGTTCTATCTGAAATTCAGAGTTAAGAGAGTTGGAAAAGTATAGAGTTTCAGAAACTTAAAGCTTTTATAGTACAATGATAAACATTAAAGACAAAAAGTTGATTCCGTGCATTGATGCGGTGCTGTCGGCTGCATTTGCCGCGGCTGTTTTTCTGTTCTTTTGGCTGAAATATCCTTATCACTTGATATTTCAGGAACAGTATCAGATTTTTCTGTGTACCGGTGATTTTGCGCGGCAGTTAATCTCGCTGCCCGGTGGACTGTCGGCTTACATCGGCAGATTCCTTACGCAGTTTTTCTTCATTCCAGCGTGCGGAGCTGTGATAATGGCGGCTCTTATGCTTGCCGTGCAGATTCTTTCGGCTTCGCTGATGCGTTGTCGCAGTCTGCTGACTTATTCGCTATCGTTCGTTCCTGCGGCAATCCTGATGGTTCTGTATCTCGATGAAGACGTGCTTCTGCCGCTCGCCATTTCCGAAGTTCTGCTTCTTCTTGCGGCAAAAATCGTCGTTTCTGTCGAGGGCGATATCCTTCGCAGACTGCTCGTCGTTGTGCTTGTGCCGCTGCTCTTCTTCGCGCTCGGAAACATAAGCGTCGTTTTTGTGCCGATAGTCCTTGCCGACGAGATTCTGCACAGAAAGATGAATCTTGTGAAGTGGCTTATTCTGACGCTGATAGCCGTGGCTATTGCCGTTGCGTGTCCGTTTGTGGCGCAGCATTTCTGTAGCTATCAGTCTGACTGGCTTATGTTCGGACTTCATTATTACCGTCCTCGCTTTGCAACTCCGTATTATCTGTGGCTTTCTGCCGCCGTCGTGCCATTGGTTCTGGTGGCTTCGGCAATGATTAAACTTGGAGAGAAGACCGAGAAATATATCGGCTTGTGTGCCGTGGTTGTGATTGCCGTCGGCGCGGTGTTTGCCGTTAATAAGAAGGCGATGCCGAACAAGGAGATGGCGATGCGATATTCAAAACTGATGTATAATCAGCAGTGGAACGACATCATCGCCCTTGCCAACGAGCAGCCGCCAACAAATCCGATGTCGGCAATCTGTCTGAATCTTGCGCTGATAAAGACCGGCAATGCCAACAGCCTCTTCTACTATCCGCAGCACGGAACGCAATGTCTTATTCCCGAGTTTACTAAAGACTATGTTGCGCCGCTGGTAACGGCTCAGGTCTTCTATCATCTTGGAATGATAAACGATGCCATGCGCTCAACGTTCGAGGCGCAGGAGTGCATTCCCGACTATCAGAAGAGTGCGTTCTGCTACAAAGTGCTTGCCGAATGTAACATGATTGCCGGCAATTACAAGGTGGCAAGAAGATACGTCTCACTTCTGAAAAATACGATTTGCTACCGGAAGTGGGCTGAGGAGGTGAGCGCGCTTCTATGGCATGAGGGAGCATCGCCTTCTGCCGAAAAACTTCTGACGGACAAGGCGATAGAATCGCATCCCGTTTACGGCTATCTTAGAAAAAGCCTAATCAAGAAAGAAGACGATTTCTTCTTCAGCGATATGGAAACAGACTCGATGCTCGGTAAGATTTATCTTACAAACACAAGCAATACGATGGCTTACGACTATATGATTTCGTGGGTGCTGCTTAACAAGAACGTTCCGCGATTCTTGGAGATTTTTGACGTGAACCACGACCTTCGCGGTAAGCCTCTGCCACGCCTATATCAAGAGGTGATTGCGCTGGCGTGGGCAAAAGACCATCGCGACTTTAACGGAATTCCTTATCCTATAGAAAAGGACGTTCAGATGAGTTTTGCCAACTTTATGCGCGCCTACACAGGCAAGGCTCCCGAGAGTTATCTGAAGGCAAACTTCGGCAACACTTATTGGTACTATTTCGCTTTTGCAAACAATTAAAATGAAATATCTTATGAAGACTATTATATACATTGCTGTATGTTGCGTGCTGATGGCTTCGTGCGGCATGGAAGCGGTGAAAAATGCTCGTAGCGACAGCGATTTTCCGAAGATTTATCCTGATTATGTTGATGTTACCGTGCCGTCGCAGATAGCACCGCTCAACTTTGCGATGGCAGACGATGCCGCATCGATAGTTGATGTCGTTGCAACTGGCGAGAAAGGCGGAAGCATTCATGTTCAGGGCGAATATGCCGATTTTGATGAGGCTGAATGGAAGGAACTTCTGCAACAGAATGTCGGCTCGAAAATTTGGTTCGAAGTCAGCGCAAAGACCGATGGCGGCTGGACAACGTTCCGTAAGTTCAGCATCTGCGTGAGCGGCGATGAGATTGACTACGGCATTGCCTACCGCAAGATTGCGCCGGGCTACGAAGTGTTCAGCAAGATGGGAATATACGAGCGCAATCTGTCGAATTTCGACGAGACGGCGGTGCTCGAAAATACACAGTTTGACGGTTGCGTAAACTGCCACGAGTTTAACAAATGCAATCCCGAAGGACTGACGATGCACATCCGTGGCGAGCATAGTGCCACGCTCATAAGAACGCAAGGCGGCATTGAGGCTCTGAACACTAAGACCGACAGCACCATCGGATTCTGCGTTTATCCGTACTGGCATCCGTCGGGAAAATTCATCGTTTACTCTACAAATACCACGCGACAGATGTTCCATTCGATGCCCGAGAAGATAATCGAGGTCTTCGATTTGGAATCGGACTTGCAAGTGTATGATATTCAGAATAAAGAACTGATTTTGAGCAACTCGGTGATGCTTGCCGACTCGTGGGAGACATATCCTACATTCTCGCCCGACGGCAAGACGCTTTACTTTTGCACAGCCCCGAAGGTCGATATTCCGTCGGAGCTGAAGGAGGTGAGATACAGCCTTTGTAAGGCGTCGTTTAACCCCGAAACCGGAAAGATTGGCGAGGATGTCGATACGCTTGTAAGTGCGCTCAGCACGGGCAAGAGCATCGTATTTCCGAAGCCATCGTACGACGGACGCTATCTGATGTACACAATGTGCGACTATGGATGCTTCTCAATCTGGCATCACGAGTCTGATTTGTATCTGCTCGACCTTAAAACGGGCGAGAGCCGCGCGCTTTTGTTGGCCAACAGCAGCGACACCGACAGCTATCACAACTGGAGCACCAACAGCCGCTGGTTCGTGTTCAGCTCGCGCCGCGACGACGGTCAGTTTACGCGCCTATACTTCTCGCATATCGGTGCCGACGGAAAGGAGAGCAAGCCGTTCATGCTTCCGCAGAAAAATCCGAAGAAATATTATGCCGAGCTGATGCTTTCGTACAACGTTCCGGAGTTCGTAACCGCGCCAATAAAATTCGACCGTATGGAAGCCGTTGAAAAGATAAATTCTGCTGAGCGAACCGCTTTAAAAGTCAGACGCTGATGTTTCATAAACTGAAAATCGACAAGAATACTGAACTTCCTGCAAAGTTCAACAATCCTTTCTGTTACACACCTCATCCGCTGTGCCTCGCTGCCGCCGATGA
>JBGUGY010000291.1:0-9542 GCA_045111775.1 Bacteroidaceae bacterium
GCAGCCGAAACATAATGCTGCGCGATGGCAAGATTAGGGAAGATGTTCAGAACAACAATATTTTATCGGCGGCAGAGGCTCTTGCCAATCTGCCAGCCCCACAAGATGACTGATTATGAATACAATAAATCTTTTCAAGATAGCAATCAAGGCGATAGCCGCCAACAAGATGCGCTCGTTCCTCACGGCTCTGGGCATCATCATCGGCGTGGCTGCGGTAATCGCCATGCTCGCCATTGGTCAGGGTTCAAAGCGAAGCATCAAGGCGAACATCTCGGAGATGGGCTCGAACATGATTATGATTCAGCCGGGAGCAGACAACGGTCCGGGCGGAGTGCGACAGGATGCCAGCGCGATGCAGTCGCTCAAAATAGCCGACTACGAGGCAATTGCCGAACAAGCAAAATTCATTTCTGCCGTAAGTCCAACGGTTAACACATCTGGACAATTTGTCTATGGCAACAACAATACGCCTTCGAGCGTGTACGGAGTAAGTCCCGATTATCTCACAATCAGACAGTTAAAGATTGAAGACGGCGAAATGTTCACCGAGCAGGACATCAAGACATCTGCCAAGGTTTGCGTGCTCGGAAAGACCATCGTCGACTATCTCTTTCCCGACGGAAGTTCGCCAATCGGACGAATGATAAGAATAAAGAACATTCCGTTCAAAGTTGTAGGCGTTCTGAAATCGAAAGGAACGAACTCTATGGGAATGGACCAAGACAACCTCGCCCTTGCACCCTACACCACCGTCATGAAGCGTGTGAATGCCCAGACATATCTCGGCGGAATAAACTGCTCGGCTCTTACCGAGGAGATTACGCAGCAGGCTATTTCAGACATCACCGACATTCTTCGCAGAACGCACAAGCTTAAAGATGCAACCGAGGAAACCGAGGGCGATGACAACGACTTCACCATCCGCTCGCAAGAAGAAATTTCGCGCATGATGAGCACCACGATGGACAGCATAACCATGCTCCTCGGAATCGTGGCTGGCATCTCGCTTCTGGTCGGCGGCATCGGAATCATGAACATCATGTACGTATCGGTTACAGAGCGAACAAAGGAAATCGGCTTGCGAATGTCTGTCGGAGCACGCGGAAAAGACATTCTTAATCAGTTTCTTATCGAGGCCGCGATGCTCAGCATATCGGGCGGTGTGATAGGAATTCTGATTGGCGTGGGAATAGCAACGCTCGTATGCAACGTTCTGCACATGCAGACCTACATCGAGCCGTGGAGCGTCATCATGAGTTTCGGAGTATGTACGTTCATCGGCATCTTCTTCGGATTCCTTCCGGCTAAAAAAGCCGCCAACATGGACCCGATAGAGGCTATCAGATACGAATAAAAGGCAAAAGTGATACAATCTGTAACAAATTGTATCACTTTTTTCCATAAAAAAAGAAGTTCGTCTAATCAAAAATCGGTTATTTCCATAAAAATAGCCAAATAAGCATATAAAACAGGCAAGAAAATCTGCAACATGTGCCATTCATCATTAAAAGATTAAAATCTGGCGAATATACAATCACATTAGTAGATAATTCTTTGCCGACTGAATAAAAATTCTTTTCTTTGCTACATAAATTTCATTTTTCTGCAAAGAAAAAGAAGAGAGATTACATAAAAGCAATGAGCAAGATTGTAGAAAATACAAAAAGCCACAAGAGCGAAATCATCTACCACATCATTGGATGGGTGATAGTTTTTGGCAACCCTCTGTTCACAATCAATACCAATGAAGGTATCGACTGGAACACATTGCTGAAGCAGTTCATCATGCCAATATGCCTCTTCGTCATTTTCTATTGCAACTACTTCTACCTCGTTCCAAAACTGTACATAAGCGGCAAGCGACACATATTCTACGCCATAAACGTGTTGCTGATAACAGGCGGCACCCTGTTCAACGTAAACATGTTCAAGTACATGATGAGGCTTGAGCGCAGACAGCAGATGCGCGTAGAACAGGCTGAGGCAAGACAAGGAAACAAAGATACGAAGTCAAAGAAACACTGGAAGCCGATGCCGGCACTGTTCTTCCACGCACGCGACGTGCTCACCTTCTCGTTTCCTATCGGACTGACGGTTGCCATCTTTACAAACCGCAGGCTGAAAAAATCGGAGCAGGAACGAAAAGAAGCCGAACTGAGACAGAAGGAAGCCGAACTGCGAAACTTGCGAAGCCAGATAAATCCGCACTTCCTGCTGAATACGCTGAACAACATCTACGCGCTCATAGCCTTCAACACAGGCAAGGCGCAGACATCGGTGCTCGAACTAAGCCGACTGCTAAGGCATGTTCTCTACGACAACCAGCAGGAATATACCACCGTCAGCAAGGAGCTTGAGTTTCTTCAAAGCTACGTTGAACTGATGAAAATCAGGGTGGCATCGAACATATCGGTCAACTTTAAGAGCGAAGTATCAGACAGCCAGAGACTTATTGCTCCACTGATTTTCATCTCGCTAATAGAGAACGCATTCAAGCACGGCATCAGTCCGATAGAAAGCAGCTTCATCAATATTCACATCACAGACAACAACAACTCGATTACATGTTGCGTAACAAACACAAACTTCCCGAAGAATAACCACACCGACAAAAGCGGAAGCGGAATAGGTCTGGAACAAATCAGAAAAAGACTTGAACTGACCTACCCCGGCAAATATACTTGGGAAAAAGGCGTTAGCGACGACAACAAAACATACTATTCAAGAATAACTATAAATACATTATAAATATGATACTCAATTGTGCAATTGTAGATGATGAGCCTTTGGCTCTGGAACTTTTGGAAGCGTATGTGCAGAAAACCGACTTTCTGAACCTTGTGGGAAAATACACAAGCGCGCTCGCAGCGATGAAGGATGTGGTAAGCAAGAACATAGACATCCTTTTCCTCGACATCCAAATGCCCGACCTAAACGGTCTTGATTTTGCCAACATGGTCGACTCGCACACGCGAATTGTCTTCACCTCTGCATTCAACCAGTATGCAGCCGATGCCTTCCGCGTAAATGCCCTCGACTACATCATGAAACCTATCAGCTACAAGGATTTCCTCGAAAGCGCAAACAAGGGCTTGAAGTGGTTCGAGCTTGTGGCACGCGCCAACAACTCAGGCTCAGAAAGCACTCATCCAAGCATCGACGAGATTGACAGCGACGGACTCTTCATCAAGAGCGACTACAAACTGATGCATATAAAATACGACGACATCATCTACATCGAAGGACTGAAAGACTACATTAAGATATACACAGAAACAAGTCAGAAACCTATCCTGTCGCTCCGCAGCATGAAGGTTATGGAAGAGAAGCTTCCAACATCGAAGTTCATACGCATACACCGCTCTTACATCATTAACAAGAGCAAGATTACGGTGATTGACCGCGGCCGCGTTGCCTTTGGCGACAAGTTCCTGCCAATATCAGAGAGCTACAAGCCAATGCTTCAGAACTATTTCAGCAAGTATTCTATTTAAGAATAAAAATACAAATACAAAAACTATATACCTTCTACACGCAGAAAGTAAGCCGATTGCTCGCGCTTACTTTCTGTTTTTTTATAAGATTATGCCTAAAACAAAAACAGCCCGATGAAATCAGAGATTCACCGAGCCGTACAAATATTAACCTTCAATTCTAATTTACCAAATCCTTTACCGAGCCTTTTGCCTTGGCTGTACCCTTCTTCAAACCGTTTGACACACGCTTTGTCTTGCGGGTAAACTGCAACTTCTTGCAAGAGTCCTTATACATATTTATCTTGCGAACGTCGCTCTGTGTGAGGTGTGCCTTGTCGGCGATATCGTATTCTGCCACCAGCAGATTGTATTGTTTCTTGTAATGCACCCACTGGTCGCTCGTAGCAGTACTTACCTTTGCATTCATCGTATCAACCATAGCCTCGAAACGAGCCACCCAATCAACCTTGCCAGCCTTATTGTTAGCATCTTGTGCGCAAACCGAGATGCTCATCAGCATGCCCACAACTATCAGTTTTACTGTCTTCATATACTATATTTGTTAAAATCATTGCAAATTTAAAACAACATAGGCTAACAACCAAATACATATACATACTTTAAGATTTTTTTAGATAAATTAGGGTTTTTCCTATTCATTTTAGGACTAATCTCTTTGTTCAGTATAAAATCCCAACTATATTTGCAGCATAAACAACAAGTAATAACTTTTAAAATACAACAAGTATGAAAAGATTTACCTTATCAATAATTGCTATCCTGATGATTGCTTTACAGGCTAATGCAATGTCACTGAGTCAGGCAAGAAATGAGGCTCGATTCTTAACAGACAAGATGTATTACGAACTCGATCTCACCGAAGCACAATACAATTACGTCTACGAAATAAACTTCGACTATTTCTACGACCTCAACCACTATCGCGATGCCTACGGCTATCTGTGGAATCGCCGTAACGAGGATTTGGGCTACGTTCTTGACCGCTGGCAGTACAACCACTACATCGCCATCGAGTACTTCTACCGCCCAGTTGCATGGGTTGCAAATACTTGGAGTTTCGTTATCTACAGCCACTATCGCAACGACCTCTTCTTCTATGGCACTCCGCACCACTATACAACATACATTGGCAGTCACGGATGGAGAACAAACGGTGGCAGAAGCTACTTCCGCACTCATCGCTATCACATGCCAGCCAATCACCGCCACATTGCAGCTCCACGCCGTCCAGAGGCAGGTCACGCACCACGAGTTGTAGTCGGAGCAGGTCACGGAGGTCATCACAACATCGACCATCGCCGCGAGGAGGCTTTGAGACGCGAGAATGAGCGAATTCGTGAAGAGAGCCGCAGACGCGAAGAAGCGCAGAGACGTGAGAACAATAGAATTCGTGAAGAGGCACGCCGTCGCGAGGAGGCTCAGAGACGAGAGAATGAGCGAATCCGCGAAGAGAGCCGCAGACGTGAGGAAGCGCAGAGACGTGAAAACGAGAGAGTTCGCGAAGAGGCACGCCGCCGCGAGGAGGCTCAGAGACGTGAGAACGAGCGAATCCGCGAAGAAAGCCGCAGACGCGAAGAAGCTCAGAGACGCGAGAACGAGAGACGTCGCGAAGAAGCACAGCGTCAGGAAAACAGAAGACGTGAAGAGGCTCAGCGTCGCGAAGAAAACCGCCGTCGTGAGGAAGCGCAAAAACGTGAGGAGAACAGACGCCGCGAAGAAGCACAGCGTCAAGAGAACAGAAGACGCGAGGAGGCACAGAGACAGGAAAACCGCCGTCGCGAAGAGACACAGAGACGAGAGAATGAAAGAAGACAGTCTGACAACAATCGCACAACTCGCAGTTCTCACACTGGAGGAAGAAGATAATCATAACAATAATGACAGATATTAAGACAAACAGTTTTAGGGCGTGGATTCTTGCATCGCGCCCTAAAACTCTTACTGGTTGCATAACGCCGGTAATCATCGGTTCGACGTTGGCATATTCATACATCACACAGCATCCGGAAAGCGGACAGGTTTTCAAAATCATACCTTTCGTTCTCTGTATGCTGTTTGCCATGTTTATGCAGATTGATGCAAATCTCATAAACGACTACTACGACTTTGTGAAAGGAACAGATCGCGAAGACCGCCTCGGTCCAGAACGTGCCTGCGCTCAAGGATGGGTTACTCTGCCTGCCATGCGCATGGCGATAGGCATAACAACGGTGCTCAGCTGCATTGCCGGACTTCCACTCATTCTCTACGGAGTTTGGTGGAAACTGATCTTGGTTGGCGTGGCATGCGTAATCTTCTGTTTTCTCTACACTTACGGATTGTCGTACATCGGCATGGGCGATGTACTTGTGCTTGTGTTCTTCGGACTTGTTCCGGTGTGCGTAACCTTCTATCTGCAAACCGGAACGTGCGATTTGACGACGATTCTTATTTCCGTAGCCACAGGTCTGGTTATAGACAATCTACTGATGATTAACAATTTCCGCGACTATGAGCAGGACAAGATAAGCGGCAAGCGCACGCTCGTTGTAAAACTCGGCAAGCGCACCGGCGGTTATCTGTACCTCATCATCGGACTGGCGGCATACGCAACATGCGTCGTTGCACTTGGCTTCGAGCACATTGCCACCTTCCTTCTGCTGTCGTACATCTCGCTGCACTACAAGGCGTGGAAAAAGATGATGTCTATTTATGAGGGCAAGCAACTAAACGGAATATTGGGAATGACGGCGCGCAACATCTTCCTGTTCGGACTTATCCTCTCGCTTAGCATCATTATTCAGAAATACATCGAAAATATCGCCATTCTGCAATAATAAGATGATAAAAAGGAAGTTACTCATCCCTATAATAGGAATCATTCTGCTAATACCCATCGGACTGATTTCCAGACGCATCGGTTGGATTCCGGCAGAAACGGGCGATACTCTTTGGGCAATGATGGTTTTCTGTCTGTGGAGAATCGTTCTGCAAAACAAGAAACTCCCGTTGGTGGCAATAACAAGTTTAGCACACTGCTACCTTGTGGAATTTTCGCAGATGATAACTTGGAGATGGCTCGTTTCGTTCCGACAGACTTTCATCGGGCACATGATGCTTGGACAAGGTTTTCTGTGGATTGACTTGCTCGCCTACTCCATCGGCATTATCGTCATTTACATGATATTCAGCAGAATCGAGAAACAATGAACAAAAAAAAGACATCGGAATCTTGAGAATTCGATGTCTTTTTTTTACTCTTCAGAAAAACTGACTGTTACTCAGTCATTTCGCCTTCGATATAAAGTCTGACCATGTCAGTCACAGCATTTGTGCGAAGAGTTATCGTCTTTTTGAAAACTCCCGGGAACTTGCCTGCGCCCTTGTAAGTAACCTTAATCTCGCCAGTTGCTCCCGGTGCTATAGGCTGCTTTGGATAAACAGGAGTAGTGCATCCGCAACTTGCAACCGCCTGTTCGATAACAAGGGGCGCATCGCCTGTATTTGTAAACTTGAACGTACAAGTAACGTTTGAATCTGCTTCCTTGAATGTTCCAAAGTTATGTGTTGTCTTGTCAAACTTTATCTCGGCCTTGCCCTGTGCCAAAACAGGCATCGAAAAGGCAGCTACGGCCATAAACACCATTAACAAAAATCTTCTCATGCTTCTCTTAAATAAATATTTCGTAGGCAAAAATAAGAATTTTTTGAATCATAACAATAAAAAAGCGATAAATTATTAACTTTGCAGCAATTTTATAATAAAAAAATATGTTGGTATTCAATACAACTTTTCAGACTGATGTAAACGAGGCGCGCAATTTTGTGATATGGGCACACGAGGTGTACATTCCGCGCGCACTGAAATGCGAGGGAATTAAGAACGCACGACTAAACCGCATACTTAGCCACAAGGACGAAAAGACCGAATGTTTCTCGCTGCAATTCGATGTCGAGAGCATGGCTAACCTGCACAAATTCCATATAAGCGAAGGCAAATCACTGTCTAACGACCTTGAGAAGATTTTCAACGAGAAAGTTGTAGGATTCTCAACAATAATGGAAGTCATCGAAGAATGCTGAATCCAGTAAAGGAAAAGATAATTCTGGGCATCGACCCCGGCACAAACGTGATGGGCTACGGATTGCTGAGCGTAAAAGGCACGAAGCCCGAGATGATGTGCATGGGCATTATAGACCTGCGCAGATACAGCGATGCATACCTCAAACTCGGACATATATTCGAGCGAGTGGTTGGCATCATCGACAGTTATCACCCCGACGAACTTGCCATCGAGGCTCCGTTCTTCGGAAAGAACGTGCAGAGTATGCTAAAACTCGGAAGAGCGCAGGGAGTGGCAATAGCCGCCGCCCGACAGCGCGACCTTCCGATAACCGAATATGCGCCGCTGAAAATAAAGATGGCGATAACAGGCAACGGCTCGGCAAGCAAGGAACAGGTGGCAGCAATGCTTCAGCGGCTACTGCACATCGACAAAGAGGCTATGGGCAAGTTCATGGACTCTACCGATGCCCTCGGAGCAGCCTACTGCCATTACTTGCAGATGGGCAAGCCCGAAGTATCGAAAAGTTATCACGGCTGGAAAGATTTCATAGCCAAAAATCCCGACAAAGTTTCAAAATAATACAATAAAAATGCAAAAGGTAATAGAGATTGTCAACGGAGTGGCCCGCCACCCTCTTTACAGAATGAAAGAGGCAGTGAATATTGAAATGAACGACGGCGAGCAGATAGCCATCGTTGGTCCTAACGGTGCAGGAAAGTCGATGCTTGTAGACATCATCACAGCCAAGCATCCGCTTTTGCTAAACGAGCCTCACTACGACTTTGCGCCATCGCTGGCAAAACTGGCAAGCGACAACATAAAGTACATAACCTTCCGCGACTCGTATGGCGACACTGCCGACGGCAACTATTACTATCAGCAGCGTTGGAATCAGCACGACATCGACGAAGCGCCTATCGTACAAGACATTCTGAACGATGTGTGGAACATAACAACAAGGGATAACACACCCGAACAAATTGCTCAGAAAGAACAACTGCGCGACCAGCTTTATTCGATGTTTCATCTTGATATTCTGCTCGACAAACAGATAATTCTTCTTTCAAGCGGAGAGTTGCGCAAATTTCAGTTAACCAAGACTTTGCTTACAAATCCGCGAGTCGTTATTATGGATAATCCGTTCATCGGACTCGATGCTCAGACTCGCGAACAGCTCACGGAACTGCTTACAAACTTGGCGGCAAACGTCAAGATTATGTTCATCCTTGTTCTGTCAAAGACCGACAACATTCCGCCGTTCATCACGCATGTCATTCCTGTTGAGCCGGGAAGAGACGTTCGCAATAAGATAAGTCGCGATGAATATTATGCCACTTATAATCAGAAGTTTGAAAATCTTCTCTCTGACGAAAAGAAAGAGGCGATAAAGAACTATCCTTACAAGGACAGCACAAGCATCGCCCACCTCGACGAGGTTGTGAACTTCAACAACGTGTGCATAAAGTACGGCGAACGCACCATTCTGAAAGACCTTAACTGGGTTGTAAAGCGCGGCGAAAAATGGGCTTTGAGCGGCGAAAACGGAGCAGGAAAAAGTACGCTTCTGTCGCTTGTATGCGCCGACAATCCGCAGAGTTACGCATGCAACATAACACTTTTCGGACACAAGAGAGGAACTGGCGAAAGCATCTGGGACATCAAGAAGTACATCGGATATGTTTCGCCGGAGATGCACCGCGCCTATCTGAAAGATGTGCCGGCAATCGAGATTGTAGCATCTGGCATGAGCGATTTCTCATCGCTTTACCGAAAGCCGAAAGCCGAAGACCTGCCAACGTGCGATTTCTGGATGGACATCTTCGGAATAAAGCATCTGAAAGATACAACATTCCTTAAACTGTCAAGCGGCGAACAGCGTCTTGTCCTTCTGGCACGCGCCTTTGTAAGAGACCCAGAACTTTTGATTCTGGACGAACCGCTGCACGGCTTGGATATGCGCAACCGCCGACTGGTAAAGGAGATTATAAACGAATTC
>JBGUGY010000292.1:0-18870 GCA_045111775.1 Bacteroidaceae bacterium
TTTAGCGAGAAAAGCAAACATATTCTTACTTTTTTTGCACCGAAAATAATAAATAGATACAAAAATCTGTCATCAACTGCCAGAATAACAGTAAATAATGCTTCATAACATAAATTTAACAAGGAAAACAGAGGTAACATCAGCGTAAAGGCAACAAAAAAGGAGTACTAAAACGTACTCCTTTTATAATGATTCAAATCCTTTACAGATTTTAATTAAGCTTCTGCCTCAGCTACTACAACTACAGGAACCTCAACAGTAACCTCCTTGTGAAGCTTAAGAACAGCCTTAAACTCACCAAGAGCCTTGATATCCTTCATTGAAACAGCCTTCTTGTCAATAGCAAAACCCTTCTTGTTAAGTTCGTCAGCAACGTTTGCTGCAGTAACTGAACCGTAAACTGCACCAGCAGCGCTAACCTTAACAGCCATCTGAAGAGCAACGTCCTTCAAGCTGTCAGCAAGAGCCTGAGCCTCGTTCTTGATCTTCTCAAGTTTCTTAGCCTTCTGCTTCAACTCCTCTGCAAGAACCTTCTTAGCAGATGCTGTAGCAACGATAGCCTTACCAGTAGGGATAAGGAAGTTACGACCATAGCCGTTCTTCACTGTAACGATGTCGTTCTTGAAACCTAAGTTCTGAACGTCTTCTTTCCATATAATTTCCATACTTGTCCCTCCTTTTTATTATTTCATCATATCAGTTACAAATGGAAGCAAAGCCAAGTGGCGTGCTCTCTTCACTGCCTGAGCAACACGACGCTGGAACTTCAATGAAGTACCTGTAATACGACGTGGAAGAATCTTACCCTGCTCATTCAAGAACTTCTTCAAGAATTCAGGATCCTTGTAATCGATGTACTTAATACCGCTCTTCTTGAAACGGCAATACTTTTTCTTCTTAACATCTACGGTTGGTGGAGTTAAGTATCTGATTTCTGATTGCTGTGCCATAATTAATTCCTCCTTTTTTTAATTACTTGTTTCTTCTCTTAGCAGCATACTCTGCAGCGTACTTGTCCAACTTAACGGTCAAGTAACGGAGCACGCGCTCGTCACGACGGAAGTTAACCTCCAACTTAGCGATAGTTGCAGGCTCTGCCTTAAACTCGATCAACTGATAGAAACCTGTTGACTTCTTATCGATTGGATAAGCCAACTTCTTCAGGCCCCAGCTTTCTTCATTGATAATCTCGCTGTTTTCTTCAGCAAGGATACCTTTGAATTTCTCTACCGCTTCCTTCATCTGCTCATCAGATAAAACGGGAGTTAAAATGAAAACGGTTTCGTACTGATTCATACTACTTTGTTAATTAATTAAATGTTCTATGCAAAAATGCGGTGCAAAATTAAGGCATTTAGACTGAAAAAACAAATTTTTTCGTTAAAAAAACTAAAAAACATAAAAATCGTCGCGAGTTTTTCATTTAATTCAGATGTAAACAATTATATTTGCAAACAGTTTCATTCACAACGGTTAATATATCATATTATTATGGTAAACAACTTTGACTACGACCTCAACATAATTTTCGCAATCCTGAACGGAAGGGTTACTACAGCCATAAACAAGCAATTTCTGAGAAACTGCAAGGAAGAAATGCTGGACATAACCCCCGAACAATGGACTGTGCTCGTGCATCTGGTAAACAACAACGGTGTTACGCAGCAGGCTCTTTGCAATGCCACCTTCAAAGACAAGCCAAGCATGACGCGCCTTATCGACAACATGGAGAAAATGGGGCTCGTGACACGACTTGCCAACAAAAAAGACAGGCGAATAAATCAGATTCAGCTTACGCGTAAAGGAAGGGAGACCGAAAGACGTTCGGCAATCATTGCCATCAAGACGCTGAAGGAAGCACTCGAGGGCATCAACGTTGAGGATATCGCAATATGTCAGGACGTTCTTAAAAAAGTGTTCAAAAACATGCAGGGATAGTTTTTTTCCTGTTTATCTTATTTTTTCTCGTCTTTTATTTCGTGAAGTCAAGAATTATTACTTTCTTTGTAGACAATAAAGCGAATAAAAGTAAAACGTAATATATATTATAGAATGAAAAACCTTGGTATAATAATTATTATTATCGCTGCTATCGCTTTGATCGCATGCGGTATTCTGGGTGAGGTAAACCACAACGGAATCACATTCGGTTGTGTAGGTTTGGCTGTTGTAGGTCTAATTGTTCATATTATTGTCAACAAGAAGATAACAGAATAGTCGTACTCATATATTCGGAAGAAATAAAAAAAGCCCTAAAGTTTTTAAAACCTTAGGGCTTTTATTTTGCCTGTATCTTTCTTTAATCGATTCCCGGAGCAATGAGCTTGTAACCCTTTCCGTGAACATTCAGAATCTCCACCTCTGGATCGGCACGCAACAGCTTACGCAGTTTGGTGATATACACGTCCATACTGCGGGCGTTGAAATAGTTGTCATCAACCCAAATAGCCTTCAAGGCATAGTCGCGCTGAAGAATCTCGGTTCCGTGAGTACAGAGAAGCGAGAGAAGCTCGCACTCCTTTGTTGTCAGTTTTATTGGCTCCCACTCGTCGTTTACAGCGCTCAGGGTCTGCTTCTGCGTATCGAAGATAAACTTGCCCAATCTGTACTGGAAGCTGTTATCCTTCTGCTGCTGAATCTTTACGCGGCGCAAGATTGCCTCGATGCGCGATGTAAGCTCCTCCATAGAGAATGGCTTAGCCACATAGTCGTCGCCTCCGAGCTTGAAGCCCTCCAAGATGTCTTCCTTTTCAGCCTTGGCAGTAAGAAATATGATAGGTACTGTTGGATTTGATGCACGAACCTCTGTTGCCAATGTAAAACCATCTTTCTTAGGCATCATCACGTCGAAAACGCAAATATCAAATACTGCTCGCTGAAATGCCTTATAACCTGCCTCACCATCGGTACACAACTCAACAGTGAAGTTTTTTGCCTGCAGATACTCCTTGAGCAATGCGCCAAGGTTCTCATCGTCTTCACAGAGCAAAAGCCGTACTTTATCGTCTTCCATGACTTTAGTTGTTTTTAATAATAGGTATAGTTATAAAAAATCTTGTTCCCTTGCCGAGTTCGCTGTCACACTTTATCGTGCCCTTGTGCTCCTCGACTATCTTGTTTACGTATGCAAGACCAAGGCCGAAGCCCTTAACGTTGTGAACGTTGCCTGTATGCACACGGTAGAATTTCTCAAAAACGCGCTTCACATCGTCTTTCTTTATTCCGATGCCATTGTCCTGAACGGAGATTCCAATGCGGTCTTTGCCGACGTTTGCCGTCGTTATCACGAGCCTCAGCGGAACTTCCTCGCGACGGTATTTCACTGCGTTGTCCATCAGGTTGAAGATAACGTTAGTGAAATGCATCTCGTCTACATAGACCATCGCGCTCTGCGCATCCAACTTCATCTCGATGCTTCCGCCAACCTGCTCTATCTTCAGGCGGAACGTCTTAGTCACGCCCTCAATCAACTCGTTGCAATTCAGTTCGACCTTCTTCAGAGTAGTTTCCTGTTTTTCGAACATCGACATCTGAAGAACCTTGTCTACCTGAAAGCGCAGTCTCTTTGTCTCGTCGTTAATAACTCCGCTTATCTTCTTCAGCATTGCCGGCGACTTTGCCAGACTCTCATCCTTTAGCATCTGCGCAGCGAGTGATATAGTTGATATCGGAGTCTTGAACTCGTGCGTCATATTGCTTATGAAGTCGCTTTTAATTTCCGATAGTTTTTTCTGACGGAATATGAGATATATTGTAAACACGAATGTTACAAGCAGAACGATGGTAAAGCACACCGACGGCACCATAAGGCGCATTGACCCCATTATGTAGCTCGAATAGTCTGGGAAATGGACTTCGACGAAAGCATTGTCCTTGTCGTCCATCCACTTGAACATCTTTGCGCGGTAGAACACCTCGTTTTTCTCTTCAGAATAGTCGGAGCAGCGATAGAGCACATTGCCCTTTGCATCAAGTACTTTAATATGATAAGGCATCATCAGACCATTGTCTCGCAACTCGTTCTTGACCTCCTGGTCGAGCATTCTGAAGTTTATTCTTTTCTTCAGCTGAAGGCCTCTGCCCGCCTCTATCATCGAATACACAGCCTTGTCGAGCGTCGCACGGCGGTTCATGTACATTTTTTTGATGACATCACCCATCTGACTTCTGCTCACATCGCCGATTACAGCTTTAGGTCTGTTGTCGCGGCGATTATCGAACGTTGTCTGCTCGAAGGTTGTGTAATGGCTTCTCACCTTCTGCACGTTAGTATCGACCTCTTCGCTTGCATACATCGAATCTTTCAGATTCTCGCGAACAAGGTTTTCGAGATACAATCGGCTTTCGTTTAGTTCCACATTGCTAACCGCTTCACTAAGACTGCGGTTAACATTCTCGTCGAACTGTGCCTTGCGAAGCGTTACAAATCGGGTCATGTAGTTTATCTGCAAGAAGAGCAGAACCAGAAACGATAAGCTCATGCCCACACCAAGCGCCCATATTGTAGCTCTTTTCATACTACAAAGATATACATTTTTCGCCTAAATTAGGTTTAACATTGGTGAAAAAATGTAAAAAAATTGGTTGAATTTACAATTCAGAAGAAAAACTGTGCCATAGTGCATCGTTTGGAACCGGTGCAACCACGTCGATATCAATCTTTGATACGGGATGAACAAACTGAATCCTGCGCGCATGAAGACTTATGCTTCCGTCTGGATTACTGCGTTTTGCCCCGTATTTCAAGTCGCCTTTTATAGGACATCCCATCTTGGCAAGCTGACATCTGATTTGATGATGACGACCAGTCTTCAAGTCAACCTCAAGCAGCGTATAGTTATCGCTGTGCGCTATGACCTTATAATGCAGAATTGCCTTCTTTGAGTTCGGAACTTCCTTGTCGTAGGCGTAACTCTTATTCTGCTTTTCGTTTCGCACAAGCCAATGAACAAGTTCGCCCTCGGGATTCTTAGGTGCATCCTTGACGATAGCCCAGTATGTTTTATGAACATCTTTGGTTCTGAACATCTCGTTAAGGCGAGCCAGAGACTTTCCTGTACGGGCAAACGTGACGACTCCGCTCACAGGACGGTCGAGACGATGCACTACGCCAAGAAAGACATTTCCCGGCTTAGCATATTTTTCCTTGATATACTGCTTTACAGTCTCACTCAGCGGAACATCGCCAGTCTTGTCGCCCTGAACAATCTCAGAACTGCTTTTGTTTACAATAATTATGTGATTATCTTCGTAAAGAACCTCCATTTATACAAAAATATACGCCCCTACCATCTTTCAGGCAAGGGCGTAGGTTATTTAATATTCTGCAAAAATTACATATTCATACCGCCATCAACCTGAATAACCTGACCGCTGATGTATGATGACATGTCAGATGCAAGGAATACAGCGCAATTTGCGATATCCTCAACCTGACCGCCGCGGCGAAGCGGAATAGACTTAATCCACTCCTTGCGGATATCCTCAGACAACTGAGCAGTCATAGCTGTCTCGATGAAGCCTGGAGCAATAGCATTTGCACGGATGCCCTTTGCACCCATCTCCTGAGCGATAGACTTAGCGAGAGCGATAAGACCAGCCTTTGATGCAGCGTAGTTACACTGAGCAGCATTTCCATGAACACCTACAACTGATGCCATGTTGATGATAGAACCGCTACGCTGACGCATCATGATTGGAGTACAAGCGTGAATGAAGTTGAAAGCAGACTTAAGGTTTACTGCGATTACAGCATCCCACTGTACCTCTGTCATACGAAGCATCAAGCCATCCTTAGTGATACCTGCATTGTTTACAAGAATATCGATAGAGCCGAAGTCTTCCTTAACCTTGTTTACAACCTCTTCGCTCTGTGCAAAATCAGCTGCGTTTGAAGCATAGCCTACGCACTTTACGCCAAGAGCAGCGATTTCAGCCTCAGTAGCCTTACCGTTCTCATCGATTACAAGGTCAGTGAAAGCGATGTTAGCACCTTCCTGAGCAAACTTCAAGGCGATAGCCTTACCGATACCACGAGCAGCACCTGTGATAAGCGCTGTTTTTCCTGTTAATAGTCCCATAATTATTTTTAAAATTTATTTTATTTCTTACCAAGAGCCTTGCGAATGAAGCGGGCAACAAGCGGAGCTGCCGTTTCTTCGGTGAGGCCTCTACCAATTCTTCCAAAGATGTAGGGAACTTCGAGTCCCTTTACGCAATAGTGAGCAATATCAGCCGTGAGATCAACATTCTCAATATCAAAAACGCCAAGTTTATTGCCCTCTTCCATCACCTTGCGGAATGCCATAATCTCCTTGCGGTCGAAACTCTTGCGCACACTTTCCACGCCCCAGATGTCTCTGAAAAATTCGGCACGGAGATTTCCGTTTCGGAAAACTGTTTCCTTTACACTATTAAGGTGAGTATATATAAGTTCTATGATTTTTTGGTCGGGCGTTGTATCCTTGGCTGCAACACCCATCAGTTTGTCACTTAGCCTATCAAGTTCAGACTGCACAACAGACATGAAAATTTCTTCCTTGCTGTCAAAATAAGTGTACAACGTACGTCGACCAAAACCTGAGGCTATGGCAATATCATTCATCGTAGTATTCTCTACACCCTTCTGTGCAAAGAGTTTTCGAGCAACATCAATAAGCTTGTCTTTTGTTTTTGATATCGGCATAAGTATTCAAACTATTCTGCAAATATACAATTTTTTTCATTTCGACATCAATTTATGCTCTATTTTTCCCCATGCACCAAAGTTTTAACACTATTTTTTTTGATATTTATTTTTTTATGCTACTTTTGCAAATACTATTGTACACAATAGTTATGGCAAACCGAAAGAGTCGGACACAAAGCCATATTGAACGGAATATGCTAAAATAAGGCGGTGCTTTGTCACTGCCTTATGTCGTTTTCAGAAGATGCAAAATTGACGGTCACACAAAGCAATTCTGCATTTCTTGATATAAATATATTAGGTATAAAACAGAAAAATTACATATTTTTCGAAAAAATATAAAATTTTGTCTTAAAAAATTTGGTCGAATCCATTTTTTGCCGTAATTTTGCATCGCAATTCGGGAATGAACGATAGTTCAACACTGAATAACTAACATCGCGGAGTGGAGCAGTTGGTAGCTCGCCAGGCTCATAACCTGGAGGTCGTTCGTTCGAGTCGAGCCTCCGCAACTTTTAGACCAAGAGAATTTTCTCTTGGTATTTTTTTGCTCTAAAATGAAAAGGACAATGACATTGAAAGGTGGTGAAACGGTACACCGCGGACGCATTGAGGTTATATGCGGAAGCATGTTCTCTGGCAAAACAGAAGAACTTATAAGAAGACTGCGCCGCGCCGAATTTGCAAAGCAAAGCATAATGGTATTTAAGCCTGCGCTCGATATTAGATACAGCGCAGACGACGTTGTCACCCACAACGGTCTGTCGGTATCGTCTACCCCCATCTCGAGTTCGGCAGAGATTTGCGAACAGGCCTGCGGATTTGATGTCATTGGAATTGACGAGGCTCAGTTCTTCGACGAAGGACTTGTTGAGGTCTGCAACGACTTGGCATACAAAGGCACGAGAGTGATAATCGCCGGTCTCGATCTCGACTACACAGGAAAGCCGTTCGGTCCGATGCCTTCGCTTTGCGCCATAGCCGACGATGTTACGAAAGTGAATGCCATCTGCGTAAAATGCGGTTCGCTGGCATACATCTCGCACCGCATAATTGCAGCCGAAGGTCAGGTTCTGCTTGGCGAAACGCACGAGTACGAGCCTCTTTGCAGAGAATGCTACAATAAAGTAAATATCAAAAAATAGAGGTAAATTTAACTTAAAAGTGAATGCAACGTGAAAGCCCCCGCTCTTCTTCGGAGCGAGGGCTTTATTTTTGTTCTGTACTACAGAATATTATTTCTTGTATGAATCGAGCTGATCAGCAGTCATGCGGCTAATCCAGTTGTAGTTCTTCTCAACTTCGCTCTCTGCAAGATTAACATAAACGTTAAGCGACTTTGCAAAAAGTTCTGGAGCCTTTGTCGCATTCTGAAGCAACAAATGAGACATGACGATTGAGCCAGTCATATCGTACAAGTGGCGTGAACAGATGTCGAGCAACTCCTGATTCTCAGCCTCCTTAACAGCAGCAATGCTTGCATTAAGCTTGCCTGCCATAGCCTTTATGCGATCAAGATAAGACTCGAACTCAGCAGCTGTAGGGATATTCTCGAAGTCCTGAATAACCGAACTGTAGAATCCGTTTGTGATGTAGCGGATAGCAGCAACAGTCTGCAACTGAGTTGTACCCTCGTAGATTGATGTGATACGAGCATCGCGATACAAGCGCTGGCAAGCATACTCGAGCATGAAGCCAGAACCGCCGTGAACCTGAATACAATCGTAGGCATTCTGGTTAGCATATTCACAGTTCATACCCTTTGCCAATGGAGTGAAGGCATCAGCAAGCTTAGCGAACTTCTTCTGCTCTGCACGCTCCTCTGGAGTAAGTTTGCGGCTGCGAGCGATATCGTCGAGTGCCTTGTAGATATCGACATAGCGAGATGTCTGATAAAGCAATGCACGACCGGCATCAAGTTTAGCCTTGATGTTTGAAATCATCTCGTAAACGGCAGGGAACTCGATGATATCCTTGCCAAACTGCTTACGATCCTTGGCATAAGCCAAAGCCTCGTTGTAAGAAGCCTGAGAGATTCCGACGCTCTGTGCAGCGATACCAAGACGAGCACCGTTCATAAGTGCCATGACGTACTTGATAAGACCGAGTTTGCGGTCGCCGCATAGTTCAGCCTTTGCATTCTTGTAGACAAGCTCGGTTGTTGGAGAACCGTGGATACCCATCTTGTTCTCGATACGACGAACGTCTACGCCACCATCGCGCTTGTCGTAGATGAACATTGACAAGCCACGACCGTCGCGTGTGCCAGCCTCTGAACGGGCAAGAACCAAGTGAATATCAGAATCGCCGTTTGTGATGAAACGCTTACAGCCATTCAGACGCCAACAGTTATTCTCCTCGTCGAAAGTAGCCTTGAGCATAACGCTCTGCAAGTCAGAACCAGCATCAGGCTCAGTCAAGTCCATAGACATTGTCTCGCCCTCGCACACACGAGGAATGAAACGGTTGTGCTGATCCTCGTTGCCGAACTCGTAGAGAGTCTCAATACAATCCTGCAAAGACCAGATGTTCTCAAGACCTGCATCGGCAGCCGAAACCATCTCGTTAGCAGCTGTATATACGGTGATAGGCAGATTAAGACCACCAAAACGGCGTGGCATTGTCATACCGTTAAGACCAGCCTTCTTCAGAGCCTCCATGTTTTCGTAAGTCTTTGATGCGTATCTCACTCTGCCGTTCTCGCAGTGAGGACCTTCGGCATCAACATCCTCGGCATTCGGAGCGATAACGTTCTCCGCAATATCGCCAAGAATATCGAGCACACGTCCGTAATTATCCAGCGCATCGGCATAATCCTGAGGTGCCTCGTCGTATTTATCCTTATCTTCGTAGTCGCGCTCCTTCAACTGAGCGATACGCTCCATGAGAGGATTATTCATCTCGAACATCAGTTCGGGAACTCCGCTATAATAATTTGCCATAACTTTTACTTTGAATTCTGCTTGTAATACTTTATTAGTTTAGGAAGAACCTCCTCTACCGAGCCATTGATTACATAGTCGGCAATTGCGTTGATTGGAGCATTCTCGTCGGTATTGATAGAGATGATGATACCGCTCTCCTTCATACCTGCAACATGCTGAATTGCACCTGAGATTCCGCAAGCGATGTAGACCTTTGGACGAACAGTCACACCTGTCTGACCAATCTGAAGGTCGTGATCGCAGAAGCCTGCATCGACAGCGGCACGGCTTGCGCCAACCTCGGCATGAATCTCGCGTGCAAAATCGTAAAGAAGGTCGAAGCCTTCCTTGCTGCCAACGCCATATCCACCGGCAACAACGATTGGAGCACCCTTCAGGTTATTCTTTGCAGCCTCAACATGACGCTCGATAACCTTTGTTACATATTCAGCCTCAGGAACGAATTTTGCTACATCCTCAACTACGACCTCACCCTTGTAGTTTGGATCGAGAATCTCAGCCTTCATAACACCGCTACGAACGGTTGCCATCTGAGGACGGTTCTCTGGGTTAACGATTGTTGCAACGATGTTTCCGCCGAAGGCAGGACGAATCTGATAAAGCAGATTATCGTAGTGTTTGCCAAGCTTCTTGTCATCGTGAGGACCGATTTCGAGTGATGTACAATCGGCTGTAAGACCACTATGAAGAGCAGATGAAACGCGAGGACCAAGGTCGCGACCAACAACATCTGCACCCATCAAGCAAATCTGTGGTTTCTCCTGCTTGAACAAGTTTACAAGAACAGCTGTATGAGGCTTTGATGTGTAAGGAGCAAGTCCCGGAGCATCGAAAATATGAAGTTTATCAACGCCATAAGGAAGAATCTGAGACTCAACCTTTCCGACAATGCCTGAGCCGGCTGCGATAGCCTCTAACTGAACGCCCAGAGTATTGGCCAACTTGCGACCCTTTGTTAAAAGTTCCTGACTTACCTCGGCAACCTGAGTGCCTTCAAGTTCGCAATATACAAATACGTTATTCATCTTGATTATCCTATTGTATGGTTAGCCAAAAGTTCCTGAATAAGTCCGTTCATATCGGCATCAGAACTTGTTAATACTTTACTTTCCTTAGCCTTGAAGACGATGTTCTCGACATTCTTAACCTTTGTTGGAGAACCGGCAAGACCGCACTGACTCAAATCAGCGTTCACGTCGGCACAGCTAAGCTGACCAATCTTAAGGTAAGGCTTCTTCTCATACTGGTCGGCATAAGGAAGGTCGGCGTATGTTGTATCCTTTTCCAACTCCATAGGAGCAAGGGCGCGCTTGTACTTCATTACAAGTTTTGCGTTGCGTGGACGGCATGGAGCGGCCGAGCCGTTTACTGTAAGGACAAGAGGCAATGCGCTCTCAACAGTCTCGACACCACCGTCGATGTGACGCTTAACGGTGATGCGACCATCCTTGCAGCTAAGAATCTCCTCGGTGTATGTAATCTGGTTAAGACCAAGTTTCTCTGCAACCTGAGGACCAACCTGTGCAGTATCTCCATCGATAGCCTGACGACCACCGATAATCAAATCTACATCTGGAGCAACATGTTTGATAGCTGTTGAAAGTGCATAAGATGTTGCCAGAGTATCAGCTCCAGCAAAAGCGCGGTCGGTTAGCAGATAACCACCATCGGCACCACGATACATAGCCTCGCGGATAACCTCGGCAGCACGGCCGGGACCCATTGTGACAACTGTTACTGTTGAACCGGGATTTTCATCCTTCAATCTCAATGCCTGCTCAAGAGCATTCATATCTTCGGGGTTGAAGATAGCAGGAAGAGCAGAGCGATTCACTGTGCCTTCCGGTGTCATTGCATCAGGACCCACATTTCGTGTATCAGGAACCTGCTTTGCAAGAACTACGATTTTTAAGCTCATATTTGTTATAAGTTATAATTATAATTACATTCAAGTTTAACCTTACGGTGCCTACCCCACCGGTAAGCTACGCAAAATTATACATTTTTGCCAATCCACAATGAAAATGAGCAAAAAAATTACATTTTTTAACAAATGTTTCGTTAAATATTGTATCTTTGCGATGTCACAAGATTAAGATAATAAGAGAGATAAGTTTTATATTATGAAGATTACACTGAGAGAAAAAATTATAACCATAGGCTTTTTATTTTCAATAGGCTGCACTGCACAGGATTTTATTGTTGACGACATTGGCTACAACCGTCTTGCAAACAATACTGTGGAAGTTACAGCAAAGAGAAGCATGCACTATGTTGGCGATGTAACCATTCCGAAAAAAGTTGAGTACAATAAAATCAGTTACGAAGTGGTGGCTATTGGCGACGACGCCTTCTCGAGCAACACAAACCTTATAAGCGTAAACATTGAGGCAAAACTGAAGCGGATAGGTAACAGCGCATTCTCAACGTGCACATCTCTGAAAGAGATAAACATTCCGAAATCAACTTCGGAGATAGGCAAATATGCATTCCGTTCGTGCAAGATGCTCGGCAGCATTGAACTTCCGCAGAACATCACGACGATAAGCGAATGTTGCTTTACGGGCTGCACAAGTCTGACCAGCATAGTTATTCCTAACGGAGTTACGAAAATTGATTTCTGCGCCTTCCGCGGATGCTCGCAACTTTCATCGGTCGTGATGCCGTCGTCGCTTTCCGTTATCGCCGACAAGGCATTCAAAGATTGTCATTCGCTGAGGAGCATCCATTTTCCTAAAGCCCTCAATTCGATAGGAATATATTGTTTTGAAGGATGTACGAACCTCGAATCACTCCATCTGCCAAAGACTGAACACATTGGCGAAGGCGCATTCTCAGGCTGTTCGGGCATCAGAAGCGTTACCTTTCAGGAAGGCACGCACACCCTTCCGCTCGCAATGTTTGCCAACTGCACAAATCTTAATTCGGTTGTTATGCCGAACAGCGTTGTAAAAGTTGGCGGACAGATGTTCATAAGATGTATAAATCTGAAAAGCGTTACTCTGCCAAACCACCTGACTGAGATTTCGAACGGAATGTTCAGCGGATGCACATCGCTCAAGACAATAAAACTTCCGGAGACAATTACCGCCATCAACTCAAATGCCTTTTACGATTCGGGACTCGAGAAAATATTCATTCCGGCAAAGGTGGCGCTAATAAACCGGGGCGCATTCAACGGCTGCAAGAATCTTACGGCAATCTCTGTTGATGAAAACAACGGTTTCTTCACTTCTGACGAATACGTTCTTTACAACAAAGACAGAACGAAACTGATTTACGCCTTCGGGCACATAACCGAGTTTGACACGCCCGAATCGGTTACAGAGATAAGCCATCTGGCATTTGCCAACCACGAAGAACTGCGGAAAGTCCGCATCTCGAAAAACGTTAAGGAAATAAAAAGCAGAGCCTTCAGCCCATGCGACAACATTCAGGAATTTTGGGTAGATGAGAAGAATGCGAATTTCAAGACGATAGGTAACGTCCTCTTCAACAAGCAAGGAACCGAAATAATCAAGGCATACTCGCTGAAGGGCGCATACCGAGTGCCCGATTCGGTAATAGAGATTATGCCTCATGCCTTCAGCGGAAACGACGACTTGACCGAGGTGATATTAGGCAACCACGTCGAAATAATAGATGCATGCGCCTTTGCCCGATGCAAACAACTAAAGAAGATTTCCATTCCGGCTTCGGTAATTAACGTAAAGTCGCTCGTATTCTACAACTGCACAAACCTTGAAGAAATAGAGATTGACAAGGCAAATCCGATGTACTGCACAGACAATAATATAATGTATAACAAGAGCAAGACAATGCTCTTCAAGGCTTTCGGCAACAAAGAGAAATACAGCATTGCACCAACCGTGACGAACATTCAGCCGTTTGCCTTCGAAGGCTGCAACAAGCTTTCGTTCATCGAGATTCCGGCAAGTGCGTCGAAATTCGGCGAGAAGATTTTTGAGAGTTGCAGCAATCTGCAAAACATCAAGGTTAACTGGATAAAGCCGTTCTACATGCCAATAAGCAAGATGTTCAGCAACAGTACAATGCAGAAGGCAATCCTCATAGTTCCGGACATGAGCGTGCAGAAATATCGCGAGAACGAATTCTGGGGACAGTTCAAATACATCGAGCCCGACTTGAATCACTAAAGTCGGGCTCTGCCCTTTTCTGGAGGCTGAAAAACATCTGCCATCGGGCTTTGCAAGCAAAAACAACGCTTAATTCTCGGACTTCGGAAAAAAACAACCGCATAAAAACCAAAGTTAGAAATAAAAAGATTAAATTTGCACCGTATATTGTATTTGCTAAATGATAGAACGACACATTGTACTTGAGGATATAGACCCCGTGGTATTCTATGGGGTAAACAACAACAACTTCCAGCAAATAAAAGCCTACTATCCCAAACTACGAATTGTTGCGCGCGGAAACGTAATAAAGGTAATGGGAGACGAGGAAGAATTGTGCGCCTTTGAAGAAAACATCATGAAGCTGCAAAAGCATTGCGCCACATTCAACTCGCTCGACAACGAGGCAATCCACGACATTATGGAAGGCAAGCGCACAAGCAAGGAAAGCAGCGACGAAGTGATTGTTTACAGCACCACCGGAAAGCCTATAACCCCAAGAAGCGAAAATCAGAAGAAACTTGTAAAGGAATTCGAGAAAAACGACATGATTTTTGCCATCGGTCCGGCAGGCTCTGGAAAGACCTACATAGCAATAGCATTGGCAATAAAACTCCTGAAGAACAAAGTAATCAGAAAAATAATACTTAGCCGTCCGGCAGTTGAGGCTGGCGAAAAACTCGGCTTTCTGCCTGGCGACATGAAAGAGAAAATAGACCCGTATCTGCAACCTCTCTACGATGCTCTTGAAGACATGATTCCAGCAAACAAACTTAAAGAGCACATGGAAAACAACGTAATCCAGATTGCGCCGCTCGCCTTTATGCGAGGCAGAACGCTAAACGATGCCGTAGTTATCCTTGACGAGGCGCAGAACACGACAAGCGCACAGATAAAGATGTTCCTAACCCGAATGGGACAGAACACCAAGATGATTGTTACGGGCGACGCGTCGCAGATTGACCTTCCGCCATCAACGCGCTCGGGACTGCTTGAGGCACAGCGTATTCTGAAAGGCGTTAAAGGCATTTCGTTCATCGAGATGAACCAGAAAGACATAGTGCGCCACAAACTCGTTACACGAATAGTCGAGGCCTACGACAAGTTCGACAAAGAGCAGAACGAGAAACTGAAGGCTCTAAGAAAAGCCAAGGAAAATCCGAACAAAGACTAATAAAGTTAAACAACATAAAAAACAATGAAAGCATTAACAAAAACTGATTTTCAGTTTCCCGGACAGAAGAGTGTTTATCACGGCAAGGTTCGTGATGTTTACAACATCAACGACGACATCATGGTGATGGTTGCAACAGACCGCATCTCAGCATTCGACGTTATTCTTCCGAAGGGCATTCCATTCAAGGGACAGGTTCTGAACCAGATTGCTGCAAAGTTCCTCGACGCAACATCCGACATCGTTCCAAACTGGAAGCTTGCTACTCCAGACCCAATGGTAACAGTGGGATTGAAATGCGAAGGATTCCGCGTTGAGATGATTATCCGCGGCTACCTCACAGGCTCGGCTTGGAGAGAGTATAAGGCAGGCAACCGCGTTCTCTGCGGAGTTAAGCTGCCAGACGGCATGCGCGAGAACGAGAAGTTCCCTCACCCAATAATCACCCCAACAACAAAGGCTGACGAGGGTCACGACGAGAACATCTCAAAGGAAGAAATCATTGCTCAGGGCATCGTAAGCAAGGAAGACTACGAGCAGATGGAGAAGTACACATACGCTCTGTTCGAGCGCGGCTCACAGATTGCAGCAAAGCGCGGTCTTATCCTTGTTGATACAAAATACGAGTTCGGCAAGCGCGACGGCAAGATTTATCTTATCGACGAAATCCACACTCCAGACTCAAGCCGCTACTTCTACGCAGAGGGCTACGAGGAAAAGTTCCAGAAGGGCGAGGCTCAGAAGCAGCTTTCAAAGGAGTTCGTGCGCCAGTGGCTCATCGAGAACAACTTCATGGGACAGGCAGGTCAGCAGGTTCCTGAGATGACCGACGAGTATGTAAACAGCGTATCAGACCGCTACATCGAGCTGTACGAAGGCATCGTTGGCGAGAAGTTCGACAAGGCATCGGTTGACGGCGACATCGCTGCACGCATCGAGGCTAACGTAAAGGCATATCTCAACAAGTAAAAAAGATATCATAAGGTGTACAAACAAGAAACAATAAAGCCTTATGGAGTTGACGGCTCCAAGAGAGAGCAGGTGGAGAAGATGTTCGATAAGATTGCACATTCTTACGACACTCTGAACCACTCGCTCTCGTGGGGCATCGACAAATACTGGCGCAACAAGGCGATAAGGCTTCTTGCCAAGCAGAAACCCGAGTCGGTTCTCGACATCGCAACCGGAACGGGCGACTTTGCCATCATCGCCTGCAAGAAAGCCAATCCGAAAGAGGTTTTGGGAGTTGACATCTCGGAGGGGATGATGAACATCGGGCGCGAGAAAGTGAAGAAAGAAGGTCTTGACGGCAAAATCAGTTTCCAGAAAGAAGACTGCGCCAAGATGAGTTTCGACGACAACCGCTTCAGCTCGATAATATCGGCTTTCGGCGTAAGAAACTTCGAGAATCTTGACATCTGCCTAAAAGAGATGCACCGCGTGCTCTCTCCCGGCGGACACCTAATTATATTGGAACTTTCGGTGCCACGACGCTTCCCTATGAAGCAGTTGTTCCACTTCTACTCGCATGTGATAATGCCGATGGCAGGCAGGATAATATCGAAAGATGCCAGCGCATACACATACTTGCCACAGAGCATGGAGGCTTTTCCGCAAGCCGAGACAATGAAGCAGGTATTGCTAAAAGCAGGATTCAGAAAAGCATATTTTGAACGATTAACTTTTGGTATCTGCACAATGTTTGTAGCAGAAAAATAAACATCAACGACTTATGAAAAAATACGGACTAATTGGCAACCCGCTTGGACACTCGTTCTCGAAAGGATACTTTAACGAGAAATTCTCCAACGAAAACATTGATGCCGAATATGTTAACTTCGAGATTCCGACAATCGACGACCTCCCTGCCGTAATTGCCGAGAACAAGAACCTATGCGGCCTTAATGTAACTATACCGTACAAGGAAAAAGTTATCTCGTACCTCGACGAAGTTACGACCGATGCCAGAGCCATCGGCGCGGTAAACGTGATACGCATCGAGCGCAACGCCAAGGGCGAGCCAAAACTAATCGGCTACAACTCTGACATTGTGGGCTTTACGCAGAGCATAGAGCCTATGCTCGAGAATCATCACAAGAAAGCCCTTATTCTGGGCACGGGCGGAGCATCAAAAGCCATCTTTCACGGACTGAAGAAACTAGGCATCGAAGCCATCTTCGTATCGCGCAGAAACATGGCTGGAACAGTTCAGTACAAGGACATCACTCCCGAGGTTATTCAGGAATACAACGTGATTGTAAACTGCACGCCTTGCGGAATGTATCCGCACACCGACGAGTGTCCCGACCTTCCTTACGAGGCGATAACAGAAAAGAATCTGCTTTACGACCTCATCTATAATCCCGACCAGACTCTGTTCATGCGCAAGGGCGCAGAGCGCGGAGCAAAGGTTAAGAACGGACTCGAAATGCTGTTGCTACAAGCCTTCGACAGCTGGAGATTCTGGAACAGCACACGCTATTGATAATGACTAAGAGACTCTTCGGTTTTCTTCTGCTGTCGGTAATAAGTCTTGCCGTCTTTGCCGCAGGTCACAAGCCAGCCGACATTCCGATGGTTCACTTGCAGGACAAAACGAAATATGCCTGCAATCCCGACGGAGTGCTGAGCGACGCTGCCATTGCGCGCATAGACTCTACCCTTTCGTGGCTCGAGGCAAACAAGGGCATCCAGACTATTCTGGTTGTAGTCAGAAAGATGGAGAACGAAGACTCGTTCAGCTTTGCATTCGAACTGGCGCAACTTCACAAGCCCGGGCACAAGGAGAAGAACACAGGACTCGTAATCCTACTCTCTACCGAAGACCGTCAATACACAATCCTCACGGGACGCGGACTCGAAGGAACGCTCCCAGATGCCATCTGCAAGCGAATCGAAAACAGATACATGCTTCCGCATCTGAAAGAAGGCAACTGGGACGAAGCCATGATCGCAACCGTTGAGGCGATAAAGAAGTACACCGAGGGCGACGAGGAACTGCACGGATTCACAAATTCGCCTGTCGAGGGCGATGACGATGTTCTGATGCCGATGATTCTGTTGCTCTTTGTCGGCGGAATTTTGATTGCAGCCGGATATTACGCTCAGCGTCAGCGCAAAAGATGCCCGAAATGCGAGAAGTACGACTTCAACATGATTAACGAGACCTTTATCGGCACAGTTGTGCGAAACGGCGCGAGATACAAGCATTACCGCAGATGCTATGTGTGCAAAAACTGCAACCACACCGTTTTCAAGGACGATTACGACAGAGACGAAGACGACTTCATAGGACGTTCGGGAGGACCGATAATCTTCGGCTTTGGCAGAGGATTCGGCCGAGGTTTCGGCGGCGGAAGTTCGTTTGGCGGAGGAGGCTTCTCGGGCGGTTCGTTCGGCGGAGGCTCATTTGGCGGAGGCGGCGCAAGCGGCAGATTCTGACATCAAGACAATAACTTAAAACAAAAATAAATTATGAACTCAATTACAAACTGGATTAAATCTCACAAAATAGCATCGGGCGGCTGCGGCTGTCTGGTCGTGATTCTGATTTTAGCCATAGCCATTGGCGGATGGATGAAGACATCATACAACGGAATGGTTGAACTCGACGAAGGCGTTTCGACAGCATGGAGCAACGTTCAGTCACAGTATCAGCGCAGAGCCGACCTCATACCAAACCTCGTAAACACGGTTAAAGGCTACGCTGCACACGAGAAGGAGACTCTCGAAGGCGTAATCGCGGCACGAAGCAAGGCTACACAGATGACAATAGACCCTTCGAACCTTACCGAAGAGAATATGAAGAAGTTTCAGCAGGCACAGGGCGAACTTTCAAGCGCACTTGGCAAACTCCTCATGGTTCAGGAGAGATATCCGGAGTTGAAGGCAAACGAAAACTTCTCAGAACTTCAGGCACAGCTTGAG
>JBGUGY010000293.1:0-3952 GCA_045111775.1 Bacteroidaceae bacterium
GTGGCTTTCTACACGCTCGGATGCAAGCTGAACTTTGCCGAAACATCGTCGATAGGCAAATCGCTGAAGAACATCGGCGTTGAAAAAGCCGGAGAAAACGAAACTGCAGACATCTGCATAATAAACACATGTTCGGTTACCGAGGTTGCCGACCAAAAAGGCCGTCATGCAATAAACAAACTTGTGCGCGAGAATCCGGGAGCATTCGTAGTGGTTATAGGCTGCTACGCACAGCTCAAACCCGAGCAAGTGGCAGCAATAAAGGGCGTTGACCTTGTTCTGGGAGCCGAGCAGAAGGGACAGATAATCGAATATATGTCCGAGGCGATGGTTCAGCGGATGCAAAACGGCGAGGGCGACTCGCATCTGCACGAGTTTCATCAGGTGGCAACGAAGGATATCAAATCGTTCGCGCCGTCGTGCTCGTGCGGCGACCGCACCCGATATTTTCTGAAGGTTCAGGACGGCTGCAACTACTATTGCACCTACTGCACCATTCCTATTGCGCGCGGAAACAGCCGAAACGGTTCTATCGCATCGCTCGTGAAACAAGCCGAAGAGGTGGTTCAGGAAGGCGGAAAGGAAATCGTTCTGACGGGCGTGAACATCGGCGACTTCGGACACTCTACAAACGAGAAATTCGCAGACCTTGTAATGGCTCTCGACAAAGTTGATGGAATTGAACGATACAGAATATCATCAATCGAGCCAAACCTTATTACAAACGAGATTGTGGATTACTGTGCCGAGTCGAAAGCATTCATGCCACATCTTCACATTCCGTTGCAGAGCGGAAGCAACAGCGTTCTGAAACTGATGCACCGCCGATACACAACCGAATTCTTTGCCGAAAAAATCAACTACATCCGCCAAAAAATGCCAGATGTTTTCTTCGGCGTTGACGTAATCGTGGGCACCCGAGGCGAGACCGACGAATATTTTGAGGAGGCTTACCGATTCATCGAATCGCTGCCAATCTCGCAGTTGCACGTGTTCAGTTACAGCGAGCGTCCGGGCACTCAGGCTCTGAAGATAGACTATGTGGTATCGCCCGAAGTAAAGCACGAGCGTAGCCAGAGGCTTTTGGCTCTCTCGGACAGAAAACTGCATGAATTTTACGAGAGATTCATCGGCACAACCCGTCCGGTTCTGCTGGAAAAGCCGAAGACAGGAATGCCAATCCACGGATTTACAGATAATTACATTAAGGTCGAGATTGAACCGACCGACGATAATATGGAACTGATAAACACCATTGTAAACGTCGAGTTGAAAGGCTTCAACCACAACGGAACGGCACTTGAAGGAGTTTTGGCATGAAAAAAATTTCGATAGTAATCTTAAACTGGAACGGCAAGGAGATGCTGAGAAAATATCTCCCTTCGGTGCTAAAATTCAGCAATGGCGAGGATTTTGAAGTCTGCGTTGCCGACAATGCATCGACCGACTCATCGGTAGAAATGCTGGAAGCCGAATTTCCGGGCGTGAGAATTGAGCAACTCGACATGAACTATGGCTTTGCACAAGGCTACAACATCGCCCTAAAGCGCATCGAGGCCGAATATTACATTCTGCTAAACAGCGACGTTGAGGTTACAGAAAACTGGATTGAGCCGATGCTTCAGTATCTCGACTCCAACCCCGATGTGGCGGCGTGCCAGCCTAAGATTCTTAGCGCACACGACCACTCAACCTTCGAGTATGCAGGGGCCGCAGGAGGCTACATCGACAAGTACGGCTACCCTTTCTGCCGCGGAAGAATTTTCGACACGGTAGAAAAAGACAACGGTCAGTACGACGAGCCGGCATCGGTTATGTGGGCAACGGGCGCGGCCTTGATGGTTCGCGCGGCAGATTTTCACAGCGTTGGCGGACTCGACCCGAAATTCTTTGCACACATGGAAGAGATTGACTTCTGCTGGCGACTCCGTTCGCGCGGCAGAGGCATCGTCTGCATCCCCGACAGCAAAGTCTTCCACGTTGGCGGCGGAACTCTTCCGAAGAACAATCCGTTCAAGACGTTTCTGAACTTCCGTAACAATCTGCTGATGCTCTACAAGAATGTTCCAGACGATTGCCTGAAGCGCGTCATGATTGTCCGGTTCTGGTTCGACATGCTTGCAGTGATTGTCTTTGCCCTGAAGATGCAGATGGGCGATGCCAAGGCGGTTATCAGAGCGCGAAAGGAGTTCAAGAAACTCCGAAAGACGCTATACAAGGACATCAGAAAACAGAACATGGCTCTCGCCACGAATAAATATCCGGCTGAATGGTGGGATAAAAGCCTGCTGAAAGCCTATCATCTGAACGGAAAAAAGACATTCTCCGAACTAAATTTTAAGCAATGAAAAACATCTGGCTAATCATAACGACAACCTTTATCTGCACGGCAGCCAAGGCTCAAAACACGGTTGTGAGCGACCGCAACATCCACTCGGTTCAATGCGTGGCAAACAACGACTGGAGCCAGCTGCCAATAATCGGACTGAACGACGATATGCAGATAAACATCTCGTTCGACGAACTGTCGCACGATTACCGGAAGTTTCATTACACCATTCGCCACTGCGACCGCAACTGGCAGCCAACCGACATGCTCGACTCGGAATACATCAGCGGATTTAACGACCAGACTATCGACGATTATGCCCAATCGATGAACACGACCGTCCCGTTCAACCACTACTCCATCGCGCTGCCAAACGAGCAGATTCAGTTCAAACTATCTGGAAATTACAAACTTATCGTCTTCGAGGACGGAAAAAGCGAAGAGGAGCCGTCGTTTACCACGAATTTCTACGTCGTAGACAGAAAAATTCTGGTCGGAGCTACAATCTCGGGGAACACCGACATAAACAACCGGACTACGAGCCAGCAACTCGACATCAACATGAATCTGACGACGATGCGCATTAACGACTGCAAAACGGAACTGACCACCATCGTTACGCAAAACCGACGATTCGAAACCCAACGAAGCGTTGAGCCAAGCTACATAAGCAGTTCAGCTCTGAAATTTGAGCACAACAGAGATTTGATTTTCGACGGAAACAACGAATACCGACGATTCGAAGTTACGAACCATCTTAACGGAACGATGGGCGTTGACCGCATAAGATGGAACAAGGCGGAAGAACATTTCGACGTATTTCTGTTCGAAGATGAGCCACGCAAGAATTACTCGTACGACGAGGACAAAAACGGTCTCTTCTACATCCGAAACGACAACCGCGAAGACATCGACACCGAAAGCGACTATATGCTCGTACACTTCTGCCTAAAAAGCGAACCTCTTGTAAATCAGCGCGTTTTTATAAACGGCGCGTTTACCGGCGGATGCTTCATTCCGGAATACGAAATGCTGTACAATCCACTTACTCAACGCTACGAACAGGCCGTATTGCTTAAACAAGGTCAATACAACTATCTGTATACCAACCAAAAGGGTAAGCCACTCGCCGACATCGAAGGCAATTTTTACGAAACCCGGAACGAATATCAGATTTTCGTATATTACCATCCTTTCGGTGCGAGATACGACCAGCTTATCGGCTTCTGCGAACAGAAAAATTAGTCGTCGAAGAGCAGACGGGCATCTCTTGCAGCCGCCTTTCGGCACCAATCCTCGGGCACGAACTTCCAGCTATTGAACGGTTTAGGGTCAATTCGCTGTTTCTTTTCGATATATTCGGTAATGTAATATCTTATGTCATAAGGCGTGGCATCAACCACCCTGCTTTCCAGTTCATCGTGCGGAATTCCGCAGCCCTTTGTCAGAATCTCGCCGCCGCCGTTGGCACGATAGGCGTTCATCGCCACCGTATAGTCGGCATCCATGCTGAAAGGTTCGCCGTTGCGCATACTTTTTATCTGTATCTTCTCGCCGGCAGGCTTGGTTACATCGACCTCATAGACGATTCCGACAGCCGAATCGAAGTTGAAATTCGGATTC
>JBGUGY010000294.1:0-3277 GCA_045111775.1 Bacteroidaceae bacterium
AAATGATAAAACTTGACGAAAAGAAATTGGCTAAGCTGAATAATGGCTCAAAGCATCTGACTGAGAAATATGGAGAGAAGGGGTCTCCAAGTCGCGAGGAATTCGAGGCAAAAGCCAAGGCTTGGTATTATGCCGAATTGTTGCGCGACGAACGCAAGCGTCAGAAACTTACACAGCAGCAATTAGGAGAGCGTATAGGAAAGAAACGCGAATATATCTCGGCTCTTGAACAAGGACAGACCGACATGCAACTTTCGACATTCATGCTTATTGCAAATGCACTTGGACTTAAGTTCTCGTTGGTTGTTGACTGATTGCTTTTGCTTTACGCGTGGCAAAGATAAATCTAAATAACACATAAAATGAAGAACATCATAATACTTGTCTTGTCTATTGTGCTTATGGCATCGTGTGCAAGTTCTAACCGTCTGACAACTCGGATTAGATATGCCAACAGAGACAGCAAACATCGCTTTTATGGAAGCGATAAGCATTACGATGCCCATTATAGTCGTTCCCCAGAAGGGAAAAGGGACAGAGAGCAAGTGTTTTATGTCGTAGATACAATAAAAATTGCCGACCCTCTGATTATCAGCGAAAAGGGTAATATGTTTGTGCTGTCGCAGTCGGCTTACGAAAAGAATCCCAAAAACATCAAAAAACTTTACAGAGAAACAGATGTCTATACCGTTTGTGTGGACGAATCAGACTTCTACGATTTCTTGTCTTCAAAGCACAAGGCACGTTATCGAACCTTTCATGAACAATTCTATTCAGAAACAGAATCGGTTACAATAAACGGCAAGCAATGTTATAAGTTTAAATCGCCAGATGTGTCTTTTGTCTTAGGCTTGATAAAGGTTGGTTTCTTTAATGTCCGAATGACCCAATCGTGTGGCGATTGGTACAGACTTTATAACCGCGAATATATGAACTCTTATTACCGAATTGTCTTCCCGATTCTGAAAAAGAATTGATGTTCACTTTTTATTTTTCTCGAACTCAACTCTAAGCCAGCAAATAAACCGCATACAAAGCGGCGGCAGTAAGAGCCAGCAAGCTAACGAAAGAGATGATGACTGTCAGCATCATATAGACTAAAACACGGCGCTTCGAATAGCCCGTCAACTGCTTTAGCGTGATGAGAATCATCATAATTGCCATCAGCTTTAGTATTCTTGAGCCTAACAGATGCCCTGCTATCGAAAAAATGCTGTACGAGTTGGATATGTACACAAGCGCCACCACAAACTCCGAGAACCTGAGCCGCTCAATATTAGGCGTGGTGCGGAAGAAAAAGAACATAGGCACCGACAGCAGAATCATAGTGAACAGATGCGACACCGTAGGGTTCGACTTGTAGAACTCGAAGAAAGCCGAGGTGTAGTGTCTCAATCCCTTCAACACCTTCTGGTTGTTTTTTATCGATATTACTACGTCGCTATTAGGGTCGATGCCTTCTTCTTGCAGAATCTTCTTCGACTCGTTATCGTCTATCATCACCTCTATTGCCGACTCTTCCTTGTGCTTCTTGTCAGGCACGAAACCCGATTCAACCAGCAGCGACACGGTTGCCATAATAAAGAACATCTCGAACGGCGGAAAATATGCCGAGTGCATACCTCTCAGATAGTCGCGAATCATGTATCCCGGTCGCAGAATAAGGTCGCGTATGCTGCGGAACATACTTCGGTTTCCAAAGCCCCACACGTTAAGAAACAACTGTATGGTGTTGGTAAACGAGAACTGCCCAATGCCGGCCGACTGACCGCAACGAGGGCAGTAGTTGCCCACGAATGTAGTGCCGCACGATGCACACTCGTGGCTCTCGTCCGACATCGGGTCTACTCTGTGTGGCCGGTGCTGCCAGATGCGGAATGAACGCAGCCAGATGCCTCGCTTGCGCTTGTTTATAATGTAAGATGTTGCGCTTGTCAGTTTGCTGATGCTTATCGGTATTGCTCTCATTTTTTTGCTGTAGATGTCTGCGATGTTAAGTCATGCTTTGGCGCGTGTGTGCCGTAATTGAATGGCAAAAATACAAAATACATTGGTTTTAGGCAGAAAAGTGGCTTGAAAAAGATTGTCTGATGTTGATTTTTGTAAATCGACACTAAATGGGCATAAACAAAAAACTAGCAGAAACCAAAGGCTCTGCCAGTCTCGTATATAATCACAAATTCTTATTCTGTTTAGAAAACCCATCCAAGGTGGAGTGCAGGCTCTGAGTAGAAGCCAATAGAACTGTTGCTCCAGTTGGTTTCGTGTTTTTCTGTTTTGTTTTCATATTTCACTTCATAATCCTTGGTTGCGCGTCTGGTGAATGACAAACCGAACTCAGCACCTACATAAAGCTTCTTGTAGATGAAAAAGTTTGCACCAGTGAAAGCGCTGAGGCTGAATATAGTAGAGCAATTGTCGTAATTGCTATCTCCCATAGTCCAGCCAGTTCCAAGACAAACGCCCGAAATTTCTGTGTCGCCAAGTTTTGCACCTCCGAATGTAGTCTCGATGCCAAGCTGACCACCTGCGTACAAGTCAAGACGACCAACTGAAGCAAAGTGATTTTCAATACCCAAGTCGATAGAGAATGAACCAGAGTACTTGCTTACGTCTTTTTTCTCAATCTTGTCAGATGAACTGCTGTATCCGAATCCGAGGTTTACGCGAGCAGCGTTCTTGTCAGAGAAGAAGTATCTTGCGTTGATAGAACCGCCATTCAACTTGATTGTGTTGAAACTGTTTGAGAATGGGTTAAAGCCAACCTCTACTGCGATATCGCCTTCCTCAGCCTCATACTGTGCGTTTGCGCATAGAGAAAATACTGCAACAAGTGCAGACAGAATAATTCTTTTCATGTTTTAGTTTTAATGTTTTTCCTACTCTAATTCAATTGAAAATGTTCAACGGTAACGGGTTTTCGGAATCCCCTCGTCCGCCAATTGCGGTGCAAAAATAATCCACAAAATCTAACCGACAAAATTTTCTTGTTATAAAAATCGCCTTTTTGTTCAAAATTTAGATGTTTGGATATTTGAATCATTTGTTTGTATATAGTTTTGTGCGACAATAGCAAGGGGGTAGTAAGGGGATAGCAAGGGGATAGCAAGGGGTAAGGTTCGAGTGAGGTAGGTATTTCAAAATTCACAATTCATAATTCAAAATTGACAATTCGGGAAACTTGAAATTTGAAATTTGAAAATTGAAAAAGTCCTTTGCTTCTGCCTAATTTCCGCGCTCGATTTTCAGCCAGCGACCAGATATCGGTCGCGAAATT
>JBGUGY010000295.1:0-3059 GCA_045111775.1 Bacteroidaceae bacterium
ACTATCGACGAGGTCGTTGTAGTTGGTTACGGAACGATGAAGAAGAGCGACTTGTCTGGCGCATCTGTTTCTATGAGCGAGGACAAGATCAAGGGCTCTATCATCACTTCTCTCGACCAGTCGCTGCAAGGACGTGCAGCCGGTGTAACATCTGTTTCAACATCAGGTGCACCGGGAACTTCATCGGCAATCCGCGTGCGCGGTACGGCAACTATCAATGCCAGTGCCGAGCCTCTTTACGTTATCGACGGTGTGATTGTGCAGACTGGCGGAACATCGGGAGCAAGCTACGGTCTTGGCGATGCCCTCGGCAACGGCTCTACATCTACCATCTCACCTCTTTCTACTATCGACCCTGCCGACATTGTCAGCATGGAAATCCTTAAGGATGCCTCGGCTACTGCCATCTATGGTGCTCAGGGTGCAAACGGTGTAATCCTCATCACTACAAAGCACGGAAAGTCGGGCGAGGCTAAATTCTCGTACAACGGCATGATGGCTGCATCAAGACAGACAAAGCGTCTTGACATGATGAGCCTTAGAGACTACGCCGAATTCTACAAGAGTTTTGTTGATGTTGGCGAGGCTGACAACACCGCACATTATATAGATTCATCGCTTCTGGGCAAGGGAACCAACTGGCAGGATGCCATTTTCCAGACAGCCTTGCAGCACTCTCACCAAATTAGTGCACAAGGTGGTAGCGAGAAGGTGAAATACTACGTTTCGGGGTCGTACATGAATCAGGAAGGTACAATCATCGGCTCAAATTTCGAGCGTCTGTCGTTCCGAACGAATCTCGATGCCGACCTGAAGAAATGGCTGAAGTTGGGACTTAGCATCACCTATTCTAACACAAAGGATGACCTTAAGCTTGCCGACAGCGACGAGGGTCTTATCAGCTACTCTCTTACTTCATCGCCTGCCATACCTATTTATAACGTAGACGGCACTTATTCTTCTGTTTCTGAAGAGGGCTACACAAATCCTAACCCTATTGCCCTTGCAATGATGGACGAGATTACCCTTAAACGACAGAAACTGAACGGTAACGTATTCTTCGAAATTAAGCCATTCAAAGATCTTACTTGGCATGCCGAACTGGGCTACGACATAGGTTACAGCAAGGGCGAGACTTACGAGCCTATGGTTGCACTCGGCAACTGGAAGAGAACTGTAAACACAAGCCAGATTCAGAAAAACAACAATACTTACTGGCAGTTGAAGAACTATATAACTTACGCTCATCAGTTTAACAAGCACGATGTTACGGCTATGCTTGGTCAGGAATGTTGGGAAAGCAGCTATGACTATGAGCAGATTTGCAACACCGGACTGCCATCTGACGAGGTTAAGAACCCAAGTCTCGGTTCGGGCACACCTTCTATAAACTACGGTTTCGGAAGCAGCGCAATGGCATCGTTCTTCACTCGTCTGACATACAGTTTCGACAGTCGCTACAACCTTACCTACACATTCCGTCGCGATGGTAGTTCAAACTTCGGTCCTAACAAGCGTTGGGCTAACTTCCATGCCGTTGCCGGCTCATGGCGTTTCAGCAACGAGAAGTTTATGGAGTCTTTGAACGACATTATCAACAACGGTAAGATTCGCGTTGGCTGGGGACAGACTGGTAACTCTTCTATTGGCGGATACAAGTGGGGCTCTCCTCTTTCTAAGATGGAATCGTTCTTCGGTATGAGTTACCGCCCTGCTCAGATTGCCAACCCAGTAGTTCAGTGGGAAACTCAGGAGCAGATTAACGTAGGTCTCGACCTCGGTTTCTTCCACGATATGTTTACAATCACAGCAGACTGGTATCGCAAAGAGTCTAAGGACATGCTTATGCCTTTGCAGTTACCTTCTTACATGGGTACATCGGGCAACGGCTCTCTCTGCCTTGCATCACCTTGGGGTAACTTCGGTTCTATCCGCAACACGGGTCTTGAAGTCACAGTTGCAGCCCATCCGCTGAAAGGCGCGTTCAGATGGGATTCTGAATTCCAGATTTCTATAAACAGAAACAAGTTGGTTGACCTTAGCGACGGTTCGGGCAATGCCACTCTTGTAGGCTACGGACAATGGTCGGACGTTGTTTCGCTCTCAAAGGTTGGCGAGTCATTGTTTAGTTTCTACGGATATGTTACAGATGGCATTTACACATCTCTTGAAGACATCGAGAAATCGGCAAAGCCAACTAAATATCCAGCAAACGGAACATTCGACAAGAACTCAACCGTATGGGTGGGCGATATCAAGTACAAGGATTTGAACGGCGATGGCGTAATTGACGAGAACGACCGCACAAACCTCGGTTCACCAATGCCTAAGTTCACTTTCGGATTCACTAATACGTTCTATTACAAGAACTTCGACCTTACTTTATTCATTAATGGTTCTTACGGAAACAAGGTTGCAAACTACATGTCTATGAAACTGACTCACATGAACAGTACATGGACAAACCAGCTTGCATCTGTAAGAGACCGTGCTATGCTCACTCCGATTGATGCAAACAAGGACTACTCTGCCGGCATTGACCGCGGCGACGGTACTTTGATTTACAACTGGTACGACGATATTACAAACGTAACGGTTGCTAATCCAAATACAAAGACTCCGCGCGTTTCTATCGGCGACCCTAACGATAACGACCGCTTCAGCGACCGCTATATCGAGGACGGTTCTTACATCCGCTTGAAGAACGTGGCTCTCGGATACACATTCCCTAAGAAGTTGGTTACAAAGTGGGGACTCGAGACTTTGCGTCTGTATGCAAACGTTCAGAATCTGCTTACAATCACAAACTACACTGGTTACGACCCTGAAATCGGTGCAAGTACGGCAAGCAACAACGTAATGGGACTGGATAATGGTCGATACCCTTCTCCAACAACCTATTCTTTCGGATTGAATATTACATTCTGATGTTGAACTCTTAAAAAGAAACAAAATGAAATTATCAAATATAAAACTATATGCCGCAGCCATTGCAATAGGACTTTCTACGGTATCTTGCGAGGACTTTCTTGACCGTCCGGCAGAAGATAACTACAACG
>JBGUGY010000296.1:0-3021 GCA_045111775.1 Bacteroidaceae bacterium
GTTTATGTATTGTTACGCTCAGCGGAACACGATTAACAAAGCTGACATATCCTTGAGTGCGAGGCTGACAATCAAAACTGCCGTTTATCGTAATCGGAACGACAGGTAACTGTAATTTGTCTGACAGCAAGAATGCGCCTCTTTTAAACTCTCCCATGTGTCCGCAGAATGTTCTCGCGCCTTCAGGAAAGACCACTACCGATGTTCCGCCCTGAAGAGTTTCTCGCGCCTGTCTGATTGTCTCGGCAATCTTTCTCGGATTACTTTTGTCTACGGCAATCTGATTTGTAGCCGAACAAGCCCAACCAACGAAAGGTATCTTTAGCAGTTCCTTCTTCAGCATCCACTTAAAATGGCGGTTTAATGCCGCATAAATTATATAAATATCGAATGCGCCCTGATGATTTGCAACAAAGAGATACGACTGATTAGGGTCGAGTTCCACTCCTTCGTCCACATTCACCTTAACCTTCATGCCAAGAGAGCCGATGATTACCTTACCCCACCATACAGCTGGCTGAAAACACAGATAATCATTGTGAATCAAAGCACCGATAACCATCAACAAGGTTGTTATTACAGTCTGAGCCACAATAATAGGAAGGGCTATCAGAACTTGATATATTTTATATAGTTTACGCATAAATTCTAATTTTATGGTTGCGAAGATACTAAAAAAATCAATTCACAAAAATTGTAAAGTTGATAATTATCGAAAAATACGCATCTTTTGGGTAAATCGTAAGATTTTTCGCAACAAATTATTCGATTTACATTAAGATTCGTCACCAAAACAAAAGAGGTATGCCGAAAAACGACATACCTCCCATTTGTTATCTTGCGGTGTTGTGAGGATCCTCGCCAGTTCCCCAAAGGTCACCCCATCTTGATTCTTTCGATTCGCTCATCATAGACGGATTTCGTGGCTTTGCGTTAGCCGAACCATCCATGTCCGAGCCCACCACTACGTCTGTGAGGAAATCTTCCGTTCCGTTAACCATAACCTTATGCAAGGCAGGTTTTACATATTGATTTTTCTTCATAGTCTCTTTATTTCTTGAATACCTTAATTCCATTTATTATGTAAACACCCTTCTGCAAGCCATCGAGAGCCTCGCCGTACTTAACCGTGCTTCTAACCTTCAAGCCGTCCACGCTGTAAACATCAACCTCTGTTTCAGCATCGACATTTGCAGATTCAACAGACTCGATGCTTGTAGCCTCGCCGTCTTCATAATCCTTCCACATGCTGCGGATGTATATTGATTTTGCACCAGCAGATGAAACATCACCCTTATCGCCGATAAGCTCTGACGAAGCATAAAGCATTGCGCGGAATGGAGTTGACCAAACGCCTCCGCAAGTTGCACCTCGGCGCATAATCGGCTTACCATTCTTGTCATAATCGAGATACAAGTAGTTCTTCCAATAGTTCTCACCTTCGGTTGAGTTTACGATATATCTCTGTGTGAAGCCACGAAGTTCCATGCCGTTTGCTGTACTGTTGGCTGTTGGCAGATTGTATGGCTTAGCCTCAGTGTCTGTATATGGGCAGTTGGTTCTATAAAGTTTATTTGCTCCCTTGAAAGAAATGATTCCTGAACTAGGCACGCCATAGCATGTTACCATATACTTTCCTGCAGGAATTACATCACCTTTTACTGGGGTAAAATTGATATAAACCTTGTCAGAACCTTCCTTCTGTTCAAAACTAGTCAACTCTTCGAACAGAATATGAGGAGTCTTCTCATAATCAGTTTCATTTGGATTAAAGCCCAAAGGCATTCTCATATCACCGACATAAAAACCTACATCATCGACATCGAATGGCAAGTCCAAAGAGAACAGAGTTTCATCCTTAACCTTTCTTCTGTACTCGATTTCGCCCTCTACCGTAATATCCGACGGAGCATACAAGTTATATGGCACAACCGCCTCCTTCTTCGTTATATTGTATACAGAAGGGTCGGTAAGATAAATTTCCTCAGCTCTCAGATTCTTGTAATGAGTTACGCCGTTCACAATGGTAGCCTCGTTATCCCAAGCACAGTTTGTATCATAGTAATAACCTTCACCGCACATTTCCCACACATCACTACTTATCTCATCAAGCAGCGCTCCACTAATCATCTTTATATAGTTGTTTTCGCCATTTCCAACAGCGCCAACATAGCTCATGTAATCGTGAGGCACAGCCAGAACAGAATTGCTGCTGTTTGTATAGCCTTGCTTCTGCTGATGAGCTACAGGCTGACCATTCAGTTCCTCCTCCTTATAAGAAGTATCGTGATTGTCTCTGTAAATCTCGCCCTGATAAACGATTCTGCTTGTAACATCGTTACGTGATACAATTGGATAGTTGATTTCCCATCCGTCATCCTCATTGTAAAGATCACTATCAAGCGCACGATAGTAGTAAGTCATAACTGGCATATCATCGTACGAACCGTCTGTAGCCTTGTTTTCGTATCCGTTAAGATTCTGAACATAGTGAACTTCCTCAATGTCCGACTTGGCATCTGCGCTCAGCAGATAGGCAACTTTTCCGGCGTTGAAGCACTCACGGTCGAGCAACGTAATGTTCTCAGCCTGATTGCTGTCGTACCAGTTAAGCTGACGGGTATCAGACATCTGCTTGCCATATTTGTCCTTAACAGCAGAAACAACATCAGGAATAAGCTGATAGCAGTTGTCAACCTTTGCGTTACTTGTCTTTGCAAAACATGGAATCTCTCCATCAACAGCCGAAATATTATAGCAATTCTTAACTAGAGAGTTTGCACCGTCAACGCAGCCAATTCCGTATGCCTGCTTTACAAAGTTGCCGTTTGCATCAACAAACTGAACATTTCCCTTGTTGTAGCAATACTGTACAATCATCTTGTCTGCATCATCGCCTGTTGTTCCAATGATACCGCCACAATCGCTATTTTCATCATATATCTTGATTGAGCCCTCGTTGTAGCAGTCTGAAATCAGCGATGCAAATGAGCCTTCGTTTGTTCCAACGATACCGCCGCA